>JALSQC010000022.1 GCA_026985625.1 Bacteroidales bacterium
AGAAAAAATACAACTAAAAAATAACGAGTATTGGAACGAAACCCATTTAGACCCAATATTAAACGAACAAGGCGAGATATACAGAGTTTTATTATGGACTTTGGATATAACCGAAAGCGAAAATAATATTCAAGCATTAAAACAATCACAAGAAAGATATGCTCTTGTAGCAATGGGAGGCAATGACGGAATCTGGGATTGGAATATAAAAACAAACGAAATTTATCTATCGCCAAGATGGAAAGAAATATTAGGTTACGACAAAAATGATAAATTAGAGAAATACGGAATACACGATAAATTAACACACCCCGACGATTTGGAAACAGCAAAAAAAACATTAGAAGAATATCTGTCGGGAAAAACGCAAGAATATTATGTAGAAATAAGATTAAAAAGTAAATCGGGAGAATATATTTGGGTTGCAGAACGCGGAGCTTGTTTAAGAGACGATAAAGGAACTCCGTATCGTATAGCAGGGTCGATTACAAATATATCATACCGTAAAGAAAAAGAAAAAGAACTGCAAGAACTCACAAAAACATTACTCGAAGAGCGAAACATGTTTCTTAAAGGAGATATTATAATTAATCGCATTAAAGCCGACGAGAAAGCTAATTTTACATTTATATCAGATAATGTAAAAGAATTATTGGGTTATGATAAAACAGATTTTTTAGAAAATAAATTATCGTTTTTTGATATTATACACCCCGATGATAAAAAAAATATTGAAAAAATAAGACTCGATGCCTTTTATAATAAAAAAGATACTGTAGAGTTTCCGTATTACCGATTAATAAAAAAGAATAAAGATTTTGTTTGGGTAAAAAATTATGCAACAATAATAAAAGACGATAATAATATACCGATAGAATTTTTTGGATACTTTATCAATATAAGCGATAAAATATCAGCCGAAGAAAAATTAATGGAAAATAAACTTAAATTCGAAAAATTATTTACCGAAGCCAGCGATGCAATATTAATAATAAAAGATAATAAAATTACCGATTTTAATAATAAAGCAATAGAGCTTTTTAGATATAACGCCCAAGAATTTAAAAAAATAGCTTTAGAAAAACTAAGTTACAAAAATCAAGAAAAAAACGAACATTTTGAAGAAATATTTAAACTAGTAAAACAAGGCGAAAAACAAACTTTTTATTGGAAATTTAATCGCAAAGACAACTCAACTTTTGATGCAGAGGTAAGCTTGACATCTATAAGTTTAAAAAACGAAATACTTTTACAAGCCATAATACGAGATATTACTTTAAGAAAAAGTATGGAAAAAGCCCTTAAAGAAAACGAAGAAAAAATTAAAAGCATATACGACGCTATTCCTGATTTAATTTTTATTATAGACAAAAACGGAGATTACCTCGATTACAAACCCGATGCACAAGGAATATTAGAAGTGCCACGAGAAGATATTATAGGGAAAAACCTCGTTGACTTTTTCGGAAAAGAAAAAACAAAAGAAATACTCGAAAAAATAAACGAAACAATAAAAACAGGTGTTACGGGAACATACGAATATTATTTAGACTCTAACATTGGCAAACGACGTTTCGAAAGCAGAATCACTAAAATAAACAATAATTCTATTCTCTCAATAGTTAGAGATGTTACAGAACAAAAACAAAAAACATTAATTTAATATAAAAATAAAATGGCATATCAACCAAAAACATTACACGAAATAATAATACAACAACAATCAGCTTTTCCGTATGCAAAAGGAGAACTTTCAAGATTACTTAGCCATATTGCAATTGCTGCAAAAATAGTTCATAAAAAAGTAAACAAAGCCGGACTTGTTGATATACTCGGCGATGCGGGAAATGTTAATGTGCAAGGCGAAGGACAAAAACTATTAGATGTTTTTGCAAACGAAACTTTTTTACGCTCGTTCCAAGCCAGCGGTATAGTTGCTGGAGTAGCCTCAGAAGAAAACGAGAATATTATAATATTTGACGATAACCTATCGGTTAACAGTAAATATGTAATTTGTATGGACCCTTTAGACGGCTCGTCAAATATAGATGTAAATGTATCTATAGGAACAATATTTTCAATTTACAGAAGAATATCTCCTGCAGGACAAAAAGTAGTAAACGAAGATTTTTTACAGCCGGGCTCTAAACAAGTAGCAGCAGGATATATCATATATGGCTCTTCAACAATGATGGTGTATACAACAGGATTAGGAACAACAGGGTTTACTTTAGACCCGTCGATAGGAGAATTTTGTCTTTCGACATTAGAAATGAAAACACCTAAAGATGGAAAAATTTATTCTATTAACGAAGGAAACTATATAAAATTTCCTCGAGGAGTAAAAGATTTTATAAAATATTGTCAAGAAAAAGACGAAGAAACAAAAAGGCCATGGACATCGCGATATATAGGCTCTTTAGTTGCCGATTTTCACAGAAATTTAATAAAAGGAGGCATCTTTATTTATCCAAAAACAGAACAATCGCCAAACGGAAAATTAAGATTACTTTACGAATGTAACCCTATTGCCTTTTTAGCAGAACAAGCCGGAGGCAAAGCAACCGATGGCTTAGGAAATAGAATTTTAGATATTAAACCTACAAATATTCACCAAAGAGTACCTTTTTATACCGGCTCTACAAATATGGTAGATAAAGCCGAGGAATTTATGTTTAAATATCACAATTTATAGATATTATTATCAAGGGTGTTTTTTTTCCATATTTAGTATGATATTATTGTTTCGTTTTTATTAGATACGATTTTAACTTTACATCCTAATTTTAATGCAAAATTTTGTTCTTGATGTCCTGCCGGAAAGTCAAATATTACAGGATAATTATATTCTTTTACGGCATTTAAAATAATATCTTTTACCGACATCCCGAAATCAGATTTTTTTTCTTTTATATTGGTAAAACTGCCAACAATAAGAGCTTTTAAATTTTTAAGTTTTTTGCCTAATTTTAAATTTTGCATAATTCTGTCGATAGTATATAAATACTCGCCAACATCCTCTATAAAAAGAATTTTTTTATAGGTATTTATATCATATGGAGTTCCTCTTAAACTATAAATAATAGATAAGTTTCCGCCTACTAATTCGCCTTGTGCACTGCCTAAAATATTTTGTTTAGATGTTTTTATTTTATATTCGATTTTTTTGCCAAAAATTATTTTTTTTAAACTGCTTAACGATTTGTTCTCGTCTAAATTATTGTAATTTATAGGCATTGTTCCGTGTATAGAGCAAACTCTTACCATTTTATTAAGATACGAGTGAAAAACGGTGATATCGCTATAACCTATAATCCATTTAGGATTATTTAAAAATTTCGAAAAATTTAATTTGTCTATAATCTGAATTGAGCCATAGCCTCCACGGGCACAAAAAATTGCTTTTGTTTTGTTGTCATTTATAGCATCTTGAAAATCTGATAATCGTTGTAATGGTTTTGCCGAAAATTTGTAATAGTTATTTTTTATGTTTTTGCCTATTTTTACTTTAAGATCTAAAGTCTCGAGATATTGTTTTGCTTTTGTAATTTTTGCATAATCTATTTTTCCTGCAGGAGCAACAATATAAACAGTATCGCCTTTTTTTAGATATTCGGGAGTTGTCATATTTAATATACTCTATTTAAAAGTTGTTCGGCTAAATTAAATAAGATTGTTTTTTTTGTGTTGTCAACGTTTATTTTTTTTAGATATTTTAATGCTTCAGACTGATATTCGTTCATTTTGTCTACAGCAAGTTGCTTTACGTTTAATTTGTTATATACATCTATTACTTTTGATATTTTTTCGTCGTTATTTATATTTTTATTGTTAATTAGGTTTGTTAATGTTTTATAATCGTTGCTATTGGCTTTGTTTAGTGCTGATATTAGCATAAATGTTTTTTTGTTTTCGATAATATCTCCACCTATTTTTTTTCCAAAATTATCGACATTCCCGTAAACATCAAGAAAATCGTCTTTTAGTTGAAATGTCAGACCTAAATATTTTCCAAAGTTATAAAGGTTTTGTAAGTCTTGTTCGGGAGCATCGGCAAGAATTCCTCCTATTTTTAGCGATGAAGCTAGTAAAACAGCAGTTTTTAATTCTATCATTTTAATATACTCGTTTATACTTACGTTTTTTATTTTCTCAAAATAAAGATCGTATTGTTGGCCTTCGCAAACTTCGAGTCCTGTGCGATTAAATTCTAAAAAAACTTTTTTAAATTTTGAGGCTTCTAAATCGGTAAAAAAATCGTATGCTATTATAAGCATAGCATCTCCTGATAAAATAGCTGTATTTTTATTCCATTTTTTATGTACTGTTATTTTGTTTCGACGTATATCGGCATTGTCCATAATATCGTCGTGTATAAGAGTAAAATTATGAAAAATTTCTAATCCTATAGCAGGTTTTAGATATTTATCTATATCATCAAAATATAAATTATATGCTGCAAGAACCATTGCAGGGCGTAAACGTTTTCCGCCAAGCGATAAAATATAATTTATGGGTTTATACAAATCAACGGGTTCTTTGTTAAACTCGTGTAATTTTATGTAATTATTAATTAAATTTTTAAGCTCTGAGAATGTGTGCATTTTTTTTATTGGTTTAACTCGAATAATCCAATTTCTAAAAGTTTTTTTATTCCTGTTTCCAAATCAATTAAATTATCCGAATGTAATTTTTTCATTTTTGTAATATCGGGACGTCTGCCTCTCATATCTCCTTCTTCGAGAGCGGGAGTAAATATTATTTTAGATTTAGACCCGATAATATCAATAATTTTTTTTGCTAAATCTATAATCGGAATCTCTATGTTTCCGCCAACATTAACAACATCGTTTATAAATTTATTTTCGTAAAAAGCATTGGTGCAAGCTTTTATATTGTCGTCGATATAACAAAAAGTACGGGTTTGTTTTCCGTCGCCATAAATAGTAATATCGTTATTTTTTAATGCGTTAAATATAAATTTACTTATTACAAAATTTTTACTTTGTTTTGGGCCGTATGTATTAAAAAAGCGAAATATTGTAAAATTCAGGTTATATTCTTTAAAATACGAACGACAAAAAGCTTCGCCAATATTTTTTACTATTGCATAAGGTAATCGCGAGTTTAACGGGGTTGTGTTTTCGTTTTGAGGATATTCTACGGGTTCGCCGTATATTTCCGACGACGACGAATAAAATACTCTTTTTACTCCTGTGTTTTTCGATAGTTCAAGAACGTTTTTTATTCCGTCGATATCGTTTAAAACTTTTATAGGGTTTTCGAGAGTATTTTTTACTCCCACAACGGCTGCGTAATGAAAAACATAATCGAATTTATATGATAACATTACCTCGGCAAGATTTTGTCTGTTATTTACGTCTAATTT
>JALSQC010000023.1 GCA_026985625.1 Bacteroidales bacterium
ATCGACTTTACCATTGCCAAACCGTGATATTTTAAAACTTACAAATCCGTTTTTAAAATTTGCGTTTACAAAACTTACATCGCCATCGTTAAAATCTATATTTACAAACGATATAAAGCTATCGCCGTAGTATGTGTCTTGAAAGTCTTTAAATCCTTTTCCAAAATATGAGTTTTTAAATATTGTATCGCTTGAGCCAAAATGTGTATTGTTAAAGTTTACGTCTCCTTTGTAAAATAAAACGTGTGTAAAATCGGTTATATTATTTATTTTTGAATAGCTGAAATTTACCGAACCGTTTATAAACCGGGTATTTTTAAAAAATAGGTTTTCGGTTTCGATATACGAGAAATTAGTTTCTATTTTTGATTCGAATATTGCATTTTGTGCCGATATCGATTTTATTTTTATAATATCGTGTTTTGATAATCCTTTTTGTTTTTTATAGTTTTCTACAGAGAAATTCTCGATGTAACAATTGTCTATATTAATATCTTTGTTGTTTTCTATTAAATTGTATATGTCTTGGGCGTCTATGTAGGCTAATTCTAAATAATCTATCTCGCGGTTATATTCATCGTATAACGATATGGATACGTAAGAGTCGAATTCTTTATTATCTTTTGTTATAAATTTTTTGTTGCGGAATTTTACTTTGTAACTATAAAAATCGGTTATCATTTATATAATTTTTTACAAATTTATAAATATTTATAAAATAAATGGTTAATAGCATATTTTTTTATACTCGCAATATTTGCAATGGTTTTGATTATCGGTTTGACTAAAGTTTTGTTTTGTGTCGAATATTTTATTTATTGTTTTTGTTAGTTCGGTTTTAAAATTATCCTCGATATCGTCGTATTGTAATATTTTTTTGTTAAAAAACAGTTCGTAATAAAATTTATTGCTGTGTAGTTCTTTTATTTGATAAATGCAAGGGTATAAATTATTGTTGTTGGTTTCTGATTTATAAGCCATTGCGTAAATCATTGTTTGCATAATTGCTTTTGGACGTTTATCAATTAATGGGTTAAACATATTTGATATTTCGTTTATTTTTTGTTCGGCTTTGCCTGTTTTATAGTCTATTATGCGGGTTTTATTGTTTATTTTATCTACACGGTCGATGTTTCCTTTTACGGTTATTTTTTTTGTTGTATTATTAAAATTAATATTTAGTTGTGTTTTAAA
Source organism: Bacteroidales bacterium (assembly GCA_026985625.1). Taxonomy (GTDB): domain Bacteria; phylum Bacteroidota; class Bacteroidia; order Bacteroidales; family JAFGXI01; genus JALSQC01. The sequence goes on from JALSQC010000023.1 coordinate 1,195, forward strand.
GTCTTTTTCGAGGTATAAAATTTTAAATGGTGTATATGTTTTGTCTTTTTTTAGAGCTTGTAGAATGTTTTCTTTAATAATTTCGTATGTTATTATAACTTGTTTTTCGAGTTTAATTTTTTCGTCGTTAAATGCTTGGTTTATATGTTTTATGTAGGTTTCTTTGTTTATAATTTTTTCTATATCATTTTGGTTAACAATTTTATTTAAAAATGGTTTGTATGTTAATTCCATTGCTTTATGAAATATTGTTCCAAATAATGCACTGTCGATATTTTCGGTAATTTCGTCGGGTTCTTTTATTTTTGCTATATACCTGAAATAAAATTTAAGACTACAATCTATGTATGTATTAATTGCCGATGGCGAAATGTATTTTTTGGGATTTGTAAAGTATTTGTCTAAAATGTTTATTATGGCTTGGTTTTTTTTAATTGTAATTTTGTTTTTTGCGTTTAATGCTATGTTATTCTCGACGTTTATAAAGTTAATTTTTTTGCCCGATTCGTATTGTAATTGTTTAATAAAACGGCTTGCTTCTCCTGTATTTGTGTATGTTTGCTCTGCATTGTAAACGAGAGATATGTTTTTGGCACGTTGTATAAGTCGGTAAAAATAATAAGAAAAAATAGAGTCTTGATTTTCGATTGTAGGCAGGTTAAATCCCCGTCTTAAGTTGTATGGTATAAACGATGACGCTACGCTTACTTTTGGCAAAATTCCTTCGTTTAACGATAAAATAATTATATTTTTAAAATCTATTGCACGGGTTTCTAAGATTCCCATAATTTGCAAACCTTTTAAAGGTTCGCCCTCGAAAGGAACCGATATCGACGATAAAATATTTTGTATTAAGTTTTCGTAAGTTTTAAAGTTTTTAAATTTTATTTTTTCGGTTTTTATAATATCGTTTAAACGATTTAGGTTTAGGTAAATGCTAAATAAAACTTCGGTTTCTATTTTACTTGTTGTTTCGTTTTGGTTGTTATCGGTTAAATTAATAATTTCTGATATTATTGCTATAAGATTTTCTATTGTTTTTGACAGGTTTATTTGGTCTTGAAAAATATTTTTTAGTAGTTCCGATTTTGTGTTAATATCTTTAGGTGTTATGTATATTTTTTTTTGGCTTATTAACTGTTCTTCGAATTTATCGGTATTAAAATCGGTAATATTTTGTAAAAGATTGTGATGTATTACCGATAAAACATTTTTGTAGTAAAAATTAGATTCGTTGTTATTATATTTTGTTTCTTTCCATAATTTTATAATATTGTTAATTAAACCAAACGATTGCGTGTTTTTAATGGGATATCCCATTGTAACGTTTATATTTTTTATAAACTCGGGAATTGAATTTATAACAGGAATTAATAATTCTTCGTCGGCAAGAATTACAGCAGTTTGTTCTTCGTTAAAATTGTTTTGTTTGCTTAGTTTTGTAATAATATCCGATAATATTTTTGTTTGTCCTGTATTTGAGGATACCGAGTAAATATTAATATTTTTTTGTTTATCGAAATTATCAAATATTTTATTGTTAAAGGCAATTTCGGGTTTAAGTATTTTTGCATTTTTTCGTATGAAATTTCCTGCTTCAAATAGTTTATTATCAATATAATATTTGTCAATATCCCAATAAAACTCAGTTATTTTTTGTTTTTGTAAATATTCTAAAAGTTTAAATTCGGTATTGTTTAAAGCGTTTAGTCCTATAAATATTATTTTTTTGTAATTGGTATTTATGTTATAGTTTAATATTTTATTATAAACATCTTTGTATATTACACCCTCGTAAACTTCGTTTTTTTGTTTAATAATATTGTTAAACTCTGTATATATTTTATAAAGATTTTCCCATATTGATTTAAATTGTTTTTTTTGTTCAGAGTCTTTATTTTGTTCAAAATTATGCCAAAAATGTTTAATTGCACTTTTTTGATTATCGTTTAAAATGTCAAAAATATTTTCTATTTCTTTAATGTCGCGTAAATTAGCATATATATCTTTTGCATTTAAATTATTTTTGTCGATATCATTAAAATCGTTTAAAATCATTTTTCCCCAAAAGTAAAAAGAGTCAAACGATTCGTTAGATTTCATTATTTTTTTATATATCTTATATAAATTAAAAACAAGCGATAAATCGTCGGCTAAATTAAAATCGGTTATTTCGTAAATAAAATTATTTATTGTTGTGTATTTTGGTTTCCATATTTCGGTGCTGGCAATTTCGGTTAAGTATTTATTAAAAAAAAGAGATGCTCTATTGTTTGGAAAAACAATACAAATTTCGTCAAAAATATTTTTATGTTTTTTGTAAATTTGATTTGCAATTATTTTTAAAAAAATATTCATTATTTTTATATCTTTGTTAATTCGTAAATTTAATTAATAAAATTGATGAAAAAAACTATTGCTTTTATATTTTTTATTTTGTTTGTATCGACAATAGTTTTTTCGCAAAAGCAAGATTCTATATTAATAAGAGGCAAAATACTAAAAAATGGTACTAAAGAGCCTGTAGAATTTTCGAGTATTTATATAAAACATACAAAAAAAGGTGTTATTGCAAACGAACAAGGAAAGTTTGAGATTAAAATAGACTCTACAAATTTAAAAGATACAATTGTTGTTTCGTCAATAGGTTATAAAACTTTTGTTAAGCCTATAATTGATATAAAACATCGTAAAAATTTTATAGTTAATTTACAAGATTCGTTATTTTTATTAAAAGAGGTTACGGCTTTGTGTTACGATAGAATTGATGCGTTGTATTGGGTTACTGAGAAAAAAACAAAAAAAAAATTATTAACGTTTGCAACCCGTAATAAAACTAATGCACTTAATTTTATTACTTTTTTAAAAGAGGAGTTTGGTCCCATAAAATTACGACATAATCAAATTGTTTGGAAAAAAGCAAGTATAAAAAAATTAAAACTTTCGAAATTACGTATAACGTTAAATTATTTTAGATGCACATATTGTCCCGAGGATAATAATATAAATGTTACTCTGGAAATAAAAGGAAAACATGGAAAAAATTTATTGGATAACGAACAACAAAAAGAACAATTACGTAAATTTTTTCAAGCTATATTAGATAAAACATTTGCTCAGGGTATAGATAACGATCAACTTGTGCGTAAAGGAAATATGTATTATCTCGAAAATACCGACGAACCATATACCGGGAAGTGTTATAAATTTTATAAAAAAAGTGGAAATAAAGGCTTTAAGGGACAATATAAAAATGGTTTAAAAACCGGTTTGTGGGAGTTTTGGTACGATAACGGAAAACAAAAATTAATAGGTACATATAAAAACGGTGTAAAAACCGGTAATTGGAAATATTGGTATCGAAACGGCAATTTAAGAATAGATTCTAATTACAAAGACGGAAGACTTGTAGATACAAATACTTGGTATTACGAGAACGGTCAAAAGAAAAAAGTTGCTATTTATAAAAACGGGGTATTTCAAACAAAGATTGAGTGGGACGAAAAAGGTAATATCGTTGATAGAATTGATATGAGAAAATAATTATAAAATTAACAATAAATTAATAACAATCATAATTATTAAAAAATAATCTGTTAAAAAATAATTGTAATAAAAACAACATCTTATTTGTTTTTTTTTACATTTGCAAACTCAAAATAACAAAGAAAAACGATAAGATTATGTATTGGACTTTAGAATTAGCATCGAAATTAGAAGATGCACCGTGGCCTGCAACAAAAGATGAACTTATTGATTTTGCTATTCGTTCGGGTGCACCGTTAGAGGTTGTAGAAAACCTTCAAGAGATTGAGGACGATGGCGATGTTTACGAATCAATAGAAGATATTTGGCCTGATTATCCGACAAAAGATGATTTCTTCTTTAACGAAGACGAATATTAGCAAAAAAAAACCGACTTAAGTCGGTTTTTTTTTGGCTAAAAATAAAATTATTTTTTTGTATATGTTACGGTTCCTTTTTTAGTATAAGTATTTCCGTCAGAGTCTGTAGATGAGTAATCGTATAAAACAACTAATTCGCTACTTGATAATTTGTCTAAAACTAAATATTCGTCCCAGCTATTAGATTTACCTGAATAATTTTCGACATCACTACCGCTTGT
>JALSQC010000024.1 GCA_026985625.1 Bacteroidales bacterium
CTTTTTTCGAATACAACATTAACATATAGCAAATATAAATTTGATGTAGGCGAAACATTTACCGAAACACAAACACAAAATTCAAATGAATTAAAATCTATAAATAGTTTTGATTATAATTCAGGAATTTATGATGTTGCAGGAAAAATAGACTTTGATTATTATCCAAATCCGTTAAATAGTATAAAATTTGGATTGGGCGATATATATCATACGTTTAATCCAGGAATAAATGTTTACAAAGTATCAACCGACAATATATCAAATATAGATACAAGTTTTGGAAATGATAATATTTATGCACACGAGCTTTTTGTTTATGCCGAAGACGATATACGACTTGGTGCAAGATTAAAAGCAAATGTAGGAGTTCATTATTCGGGATTTTATGTAAAAAATACATATTACGATGCTATTGAACCGCGTATAGCATTACGTTTTTTGCTTAATGATAATTTGTCGCTAAAAGCATCGTTTACACAAATGCAGCAATATATACTTTTGCTTACAAACAGCACTATCGGATTACCAACAGATTTGTGGTTGCCCGTAACCGATAAAATAAAACCAATGGACGCAACTCAATATGCAATAGGCTCGGCTTATAAATTAAACTCAAAAATTAATATAACTGTCGAAGGTTTTTATAAAAAAATGAATAATCTTATAGAATATAAAGAGGGAGCAAGTTTTTTTGATAATTCAACCGATTGGCAAGATAAAATAGAGTCGGGCGAAGGTTGGGCTTATGGAGGCGAATTGTTAATAAAAAAAGAAAAAGGAAAAACAACAGGTTGGATAGGTTATACACTATCGTGGTCGTTGCGACATTTTGAGAATATAAGTTTTGGCAATGTTTTTCCTTATCATTACGATAGACGGCACGATATAAGTATTGTTATTATGCATAAATTTAACGATAAAATAGATGTTGGACTTACATGGGTTTATGGCACAGGTAATGCCGTTACACTTGCCGTTGAAAAATATCCTTCGTTTTTTGATGTAAATTCAAATCAGTCTAATGTATTTTATGATGATATCGAACATTACGATAATCGTAACGGATACAGAATGCCTGCTTATCACAGATTAGATATAGGAGTTAATTTTAATAAACAAAAGAAATGGGGAATGCGAACATGGAGCGTAGGAGTTTATAATGTTTATAATCGAAAAAATCCGTTTTATTTGGCTTTTGGTTACGATAATAATAATCATAGAGTATTAAAACAATATAGTTTGTTTCCTATAATACCATCGATAAGATATAGTTTTAAATTTTAATATAATATAAAATGAAAAATAAAATATTTATTTCATTAGTTTTAATTTTTATTGTTTTAGTGTCATGCGAAAAAATAATTGATATTAATATTCCCGATAAGGATAAAAAAATTGTAATAAATTCAATTATATCAACCGATAGTTTGGTAAAGGTAAATGTGTCAAAAAGTTTAAATATTTTAGATAATGCAAATGCTATATTTTTAAATAATGCCAAAGTAAAACTTTTTGAGGATAATGTGTTTATAGAGGAATTACATAATGTAAGCAATGGAAATTATATGTCTCAAAGTTTTTATCCTACAATAGGAAAAGAATATAAAATAGAGGTGTCTAACGATGGTTTGCAATCGGTTTCTGCTAAAAATAAAATACCAAACAAGGTTAAAATAAATAGTATAGATACATTAACCGATAATAGTAGCGAAAATATATATTTTACTTTACATTTTACCGACCCTGCAAACGATACAAATTATTATTTTGTAGAGGTTAAATCAAAAATTCCAACATTTGATTTTAATACGGGTAAATACACTAATCCTGTTATGCAAAATATATATATTATGAGCGACGATAAAATAGTTGATGCAAATGTTTCGTATAATTATGGTAATGGTATAACATTTTGCGATAAATTAATAAACGGACAAACGTATCCTTTAAAATTTAGTATTGATAAATATAATTTTAGTAACGATACAAATAAGGTTTATATTTACTTAAATTCTATAAGTAAAGATTTTTATTTATATATTAAATCTTTTGCTAAAAATATTGAAACTCAAGAAGATATATTTGCCGAGCCTGTGCAAGTTTACGAAAATATAAATAACGGATACGGCATTTTTGCAGGGTATAGTTCTTACGTTGATTCTATTAATGTTTTGGGAGAAGAAATTCCGTGGTAAAAATTAAAATGTAGGATTCTTACTGTTAGTAATATTAGTATCTCTATAATTTTTTTCTGAGATTACTTGTCCGTTTTTATATATTTTTTTAGATTTTAAATTTCCCGACTTATACCAAACTATGTATTCGCCGTCGTATTTACCATTGTTGTAGTTTGATATACTTTCTTTTTTTGCATTGTCGTACCATGTATAGCATTTTCCGTTTGGAACTCCATTTATATATGTCATTTTTGATTTTAAAACTCCATTGCGATACCATGTTTTCCAAACACCTTCGTTTTTATTTTTTATTATTTGTCCTTCTTTTTTTACTTGTCCGTTATCGTACCATATTTGCCATTTTCCGGTTTTGTCACCATGTTCGTTATAAACTGTTTTGTTTTTTATATTTCCGTTTTCGTACCAAGTTATCCATTTACCTTTAGCTATGCCGTTATCGTATGTAACTTCTTCTTCTTTTTGACCGTTTTCGTACCAGGTTATCCATTTACCTTGTTCAAAACCGTTAACATATTTACCTTCTTTAAATTTTTGACCGTTTTCGTGCCAAATTATCCACTTACCATGTGGAGTTCCGTTTTTAAATGATTTTACCGATTTTTTTGCACCAGATTTATACCATGTTTTTTGAACACCGTTAATTTTTCCATTTTTATATGTGGATTCTTCTTTTTTTATTCCGTTTTCGTACCATTTTTCCGATTTATTTTCTCGTAATCCTGCTATAAAGAAATCTATATCAGACATTTGACCGTTATCGTACCAATATTTGCAAAAACCTTCTTTTTTACCGTTTTTAAATACATCTTCGCTTATTTTTTGACCGTTTTCGTTATATGTAATATACTCGCCGTCTAATAAACCGTTTTTGCAGTGCATTTCTTTTCTTACTCCGTAAATTTCCGATATACATGTTCCTGTAAAAGGTTTATTGTCGGATTTAGTGTAAAACTTACCGTTAACTTCTTTTAAATCATTGTAATTGCATGTTTGAGTACACGAAGCAAACGATAAAATAATTATAAGTAATGTAAATATTTTAAGTAAATGTTTCATAGTGCAACACAAAAATAGTATTTTTTAATAAATTAAACAAATTAATTTCTAAAATAAATTTTGGTTAATAAGTTTTGTATTTTGTTATTGATATTTTTTGAACTACCGTTGTAATTATTAATCATAATTACAAAAGCAATATTTTTTCCTTTTAATGTTTTAAAATATCCTGCATAATTTTTTACTTTTGTTATTGTTCCACTTTTTGCTCTTAAATTATTTTTAAGGTATTTGTTTCTGAAAGTTCGACTTAAAGTTCCGCTTTTGCCTGCTATTGGTAACGAATTATAAAAATATTTAAAGTATTTACTTTTTTTATTCATATATATTAATATTTCTGCAATTTGTTTTGCTGTAATTACGTTATATCTTGATAATCCGCAACCGTCGTATAGTTCCATTCCTGATGTGTTAATTCCTTTTTTTCTCCAAAAGTTTTTTATATAGTTGGCAGCTGTAATGTTTGTAGCTTGTTTAACTTGTCTTAAACTTATTGCTTTAAAAATATGTTGTGCATATAAATTAATACTGTATGTGTTTGTTAGTGTTATTATATTTTTAAGATATGGCGATTTTGTTGTATAAATATTTTTTTTGGGTATTGTATCGGTTTTGTAATTAAAATCTTTGTTATTAATAATAGTAATTGTCCCGTTAAGTTTTAAATTATTATTTATTAAATATTTTAAAAAATATTTGCCTAAAAATTTTGGGGGATTTGGTATTGAGCCTTTAACTATAAAGCTATCTCGCTTTAATGGAATTGTACCTTGAACTAATCTTATATTTGTTAAAGGGTCGCCAAAAATATATGCCATATCTCTGTTACGTTTAGACGATAGTAAATAATTTTCCATGCGCATACTATCTATGTCCGGAATTATTTGTTTAATTTTAACAGGACCTTTAGCTGTGTCGGGAGATGCTAAAATAAGTTTATATGTATTGTCAAAAATGCTTATTCCAAAAGCTCCTGCTCCATAATAATTTCCAATATCGCCCCAAACCCAAGTTGTAGGAATATTATTATCAAATATTCTATCGTCTATAATTAAATTGCCGTTTATATTTTTAATTCCTGATTTTTTTATAGTATCAATCCATTTGTCTAAAAAAAATGGACTGTAATAGGTTTTTTTAAATCTTTCTGAGCCAAGTGTAGGGTCGCCGCCTCCTTTTATTATTAAATTGCCGTTTAAATTTCCTAAGCTATCTATGGTTCCTGTATATTGTAATTTTGTTTTAAACCTGTAAAAAGGTCTTAATACTTGCAAGGCTGTAGCCGTGGTAACTGTTTTTAAAACAGATGCAGGCACTAAACTTAAATTCTCGTTATATGAATATATTTTTTTATTATCGTCTAAATTATATGCATAAAATGATACCGATGCATTATTAAAACATTTTGAGTTTATAAAATCAAAAAAAACATCATTAGAGTCAACAATATTAAAATTTTGAGATTTTATATCGGTAAAAGATAAAACCAATATAAGCCATAATAAAATTAATTTATACATAGATTGCAATTTATAACAAAGAAAATATTTTTTGTTTATAAAACAAAAAAAGCTACAATTATTTGTAGCTTTTATTTAATAGTGTATTAACTGTAGATTAATTTTTTTAATTTATCAATAGATTCTTTCTTTGGCTGATATTCGATATTTTTTATTTTATTAAAAAACAATTTAAGTTTTGATACATTTGCAGTTCGGTTTTTAAAAACATACAATTTAACTTGTTTATTATCAGTTGAATTTAATTGATAAATAATAGAGTAAACATTTGACATAGGCAATATAATTTAAGTTTTAATTTTGTTTATTTAATTAACGTAAATATTATTGCCTTATTATAATTTTTTTAAAAAAAAATACCTGTTTTATAACAGATATTTATTGTAGGGTTAGATTAAGGTTTTTTTCTTTGATAATTTTTCTGAGATTTATTATTGCGTATCGCATTCTGCCTAAAGCAGTGTTTATACTAACTCCTGTTTCTTCGGCAATTTCTTTAAAACTTAGATTCATATAATGACGCATAAGTATAATTTC
>JALSQC010000025.1 GCA_026985625.1 Bacteroidales bacterium
ATATAGGCTCCGAATATTATAAAATTAGGAAAATTTGATAAAGCAATAGACAATCTGCAAAAATCTTTAAATATAAGTAAAAACACAAACGACACACAACAAGTTGCGGTTACTACCGAAAACATTGCTCTTTTATACGACAATATTTATCGTTACTCAAAAGCTCTCGAATTTTATAACAAGGCAATAAGCGTAAATAAAAAATTAAAAAATCAAAATAAAATTGCCCGCTTATATAACAGAATTGCCGATTTAAAATTTCAACAAGGAAAATATTACGAATCAATATCTTATTATAAAAAATCTATTGTAATTGATAAAAAATTAGGTAATAAAAAAGAAATATCATCGTCGTATAATAGTATTGGAGCTGTTAATTACGAAATGAAAAAATACAATAATGCTCTTAAATATTACAAAAAATCACTTTTAATATCAAAAAAACTTAAAAATACAAAAGAAACAGCCATTACATATAACAACATAGGTAACGTAAACTACGATAAAAACAAATATAAAAAAGCTCTAAACTATTATAAAAAATCAATAGACTTAAAAGAAAAAGTAAATTACCAAAAAGGTATAGCAATATCACTTTATAATATTGGCAATGTTTACATAAAACAAAAAAATTATACCAAAGCAATAGAACAACTAAATAAAAGTTTAGATATTGCCGAACAACTTAATTACAAAGAACTTAAAATAAAAAATTACAATGCATTAGCTAACCTTTACAACAAACAAAACAACTGTTCCGAATCGCTTAAATATTATAAATTACTTGCAGCCGAAAGAATTTTTATGGACAACTCATCGTTGTCGAAACAAATTACCGAACTACACAGCAATTTCTACAGAGAACTAAATCAAAATCAAAAAGAATTAAATTTATTACGCAACGAAATTATTAAACAAAAAATTTTAAGCAAATTACAAGAAGAAAAACGCGAAAATCAGATTTATCTACTTAACTACGATAAAAAATTAAAAGAGATTGAACTTCAGAAAAAAAATCAACAAGTAAGAAATCAACAAATTATAATTTTATCGGGACTATTAGGTTTTATATTAATAATAATATTTATTTACTTACTATTACGACAAATACGACAAAAACGCAAGGCAAACAAACTATTAGCCGAACAAAAAAAAGAAATAACCGACAGTATTTTATATGCCAAAAGAATACAATCGGCTATTTTGCCTGACAAAAAAATATTAGAAAATAATTTTAGCGAGAACTTTCTTATTTACAAGCCAAAAGATATTGTAAGTGGCGATTTTTATTGGTTCTCGGAAAGAGACAATAAAATTATTGTAATTATAGCCGATTGCACAGGGCATGGTGTTCCCGGTGGGTTTATGAGTATGCTTGGCATTAGCTTTATTAACGAAATAATTCAAACGCAACCCGGATACAATTTTAGTGCAAGCGAAATTCTAAATAAACTTCGAAAATATATTATTGAATCATTACACCAAACAAATAATGATAATAAAGACGGCTTAGATTTATCGCTGTTAATAATAGACAAAAAAACAGTCGATAACAAGTATGCTTGTCAGTTTGCAGGAGCACACCATTCTGCTATTATTGTAAAAAATAACATAAACGAGATAAGTCAAATAAAAGGCGATAAAATGCCTATAAGTATTTATTTTGACAAAGAAAAAATACCATTTACAAACCACGATTTTTATCTGGAAAAATCAGATATAATTTACATGTTTACCGATGGTTACCCCGACCAATTAGGCGGTAGTAAAAATAAAACATTTAAATTTAAAAATTTATTAAAAATAATAGCCGATAATTATAATAAACCTTTATCCGAGCAAGAAAAAATTATACTAACAAAATTCAACCAATGGAAAAAAGATGCACCGCAAACCGATGATATTTTATTTATAGGTATAAAAATTTAACTATTACTTTAATTTATTATAATCGATAACATCAAAAACAAAACCTTTTTTTAATAAATTTTCTATTGCTTTTGGCAGAGCATAAAGCATATTTTTTTTTGCTTTATCCGAGTCGTGAAAGACTATTATAGAACCCGATTTTACATTATTTACAACATTTTTATAAACATCAATCGGACTTTGTTTATAATTATAATCGCCCGATAAAACGTCCCACATTACAATTTTAAAATTACTTTTTAAAGCTCGTAATTGTTTTGGTCTTATTTTTCCGTAAGGAGGTCTAAAAAGATTACTGTTTATAATATTTTTAGATAACTCCACATCGTTTATATACTCTTGATATTTAACTTTCCAACCGTTTAAATGGCTATAAGAATGATTACCTGCAACGTTTCCCGATTCTATTATTTTATTATAAATATCTGATAACCTGTCAACATTTCTTCCTATACAAAAAAAAGTAGCTTTTATATCAAAATCAGAGATTATTTTTATGATACTATTTGTTATTTCTTTTGTGGGACCATCGTCAAAAGTTAAAAATATTTTATTTTTATTATTTGGTATTCTCCAAACAAAACTTTTAGCTAATATTTTATCGGAATATAATGGTGGTTTTACTATTTGCATAAAAAAAAATAACCGCTACCATATAAATAAATAGTAGCAGTTAAACTTTTATTGATTTTGTTGATATTTTGTATAATAAATTTCTAATGCTTTATTAAACTTATCAAACAAATCTTTTTGTTTATATGTATTTGCCATTCTGGTTACTTCTTGTAGTGCAACCAAGGCTTTTCGTTTGTCGTTATCTAACGAATTTTGAGCATCTTTATCTAACGAGAAATAAAATGCTAACTCTTGCTCAGCATTATTATCAAGATTTTTTGCCAATTCGTTAGCTTTTGCGGTATCGCCTGCTAAATAATAAGCTTCGATAATTCCAACAGCAAAAACATTTAACGGAACTTTTTTTATTGGCATAACTTGTAAACTTTTATCTAAAACTTCAATAGCCTTATCCTTTTTACCTTCGCGTATAAATTGTTTTGCTAAACGTGCAAAATTATTTCTAAAGTTCATTAACATTCGCATATTATTCTCGTCTATATAAACATTAGGCTTTTCTATACCTCCCCATTTAAACTTTTTAATAAGATTATTATACATAATATCTGTATTAATCTCGCCTATTTGTCCATCGGTATTTTGGGCTTCTACAGGAACAATACGATAAGCCAACCCTTCTAATCTAAAATTTTTCTCTAAATTTAGATAAGAATCTTGCCCAACGGTAATTGCAAAATAAATAGGTCTATTCCAATCGTTATTAGCAAGCATATCCATTATCATTAACTCGCCTTTTAACATATATCGTTTTGTAATATCCCATTTTACATCTTTTATACGTGCAGAATCTTTTAAAGGAACTGTTCCGTTTTTAAGAACTTTTTGTTTATCTACAGGTATTAAAATTTTATCGGCAGGAACATAATTCATCATTTCTCCGCTTTGTGCCTGAAGTTTTGTAGAATTATCATTACTTTTAACAAAATCGTCAACTAACCTTATATCTTTATAATCGTTAAATTGCGAATATACAGGCACATAATTTCTTATATCTTGCATATAATCTTCATACTTGTAAGTTATTGGAACAGGAGCAGCATTATATGCTTGTTTTTTTGTTTGGTCTATATACCAATCGGTATTAAACAAACTTAAATTTACAACTCGCACGTCGGTTCGTATTCCCTCAACCTCTTGTGCATACCAAAGAGGAAAGGTATCATTATCGCCATTAGTAAATAATATTGCATCTTTTGCACACGAGTTTAAATAATCGTAAGCAAAATCTCTTGGAGTATATCTATCGGAGCGGTCGTGATCGTCCCAATTTTGTTGAGCCATAACAACAGGAACAGCAAATAATGTAACTACTGTAACTCCTGCAGCTACAACTGTTTTAGGCAATTTCTTGCTTAAAAAGTCGTATAATGCCAAGACTCCCAAACCTATCCAAATAGCAAAAGCATAAAACGAACCTGCATAAGCATAATCACGTTCGCGAGGTTGATACGGATATTGATTTAAGTATATTACAATTGCAAGTCCTGTCATTAAGAACAGTAACATAACAACCCAAAAATTATTAACGTCTTTTTTAAATTGAAAAAATAATCCTATTAATCCCAACAATAACGGAAGCATATAATATTTATTCGATGCCCAATTATTTTTTAACGAGTCGGGGAGATTTTCTTGCGGACCTAAACGAGCATCATCTATAAACGGTATTCCCGATATCCAATTTCCTCTTAACACACTTCCGTGACCTTGAATATCGTTTTGTCGTCCGGCAAAATTCCACATAAAATATCTTAAATACATATGTCCTATTTGGTATTTAAAGAAATATTTTAAATTTTCGCCAAACGTTGGTTTATAAATTGTTTTTGTTGTTCCATCGGGATTACGAACCGATATTGGCGTTCCTTTAACACTTCCCCACGATTTATATGCTCTTACATGGTTTGCCTGAGGACTATACATTCTTGGAAACAACATTTTAAAACGCGAGTCGTAATTTGGTTCTTCTTTAGGTTTTGTTGCTACATATTTTCCATTCTCCTGAACATAAGTATGGGAACCTTCTACGTAAGGATTCTCAGGGTCTAACGGAGCATTATAAGTTTGTCCGTAGAATAAAGGTCTATCACCATATTGCTCACGATTTAAATACGACAATAACGAAAATACATTATTAGGATCGTTCTCGTTAAGTGGAGGATCTGCTATAGAACGTATTACTATTATCGAAAACGAAGAGTATCCTATAATAATTGCAGTAAAAGCTAATATTGCGGTATTTGCAATAACTTTTCGTTTTTTGTGTGTATAATACAAGCCATATACTATTAACGATAATAATAATATTATATAAAATATAACTCCCGAATTATACGGCAATCCAAATACATTTACAAATAATAATTCGAACCACGAGGCTATTATTACTGTATAAGGTATTATAAAATACATTATAAATGCCAATATAAAAAACGACAATAAAAGAGCTATAATAGTTTTTTTACGTGTAGGTTTAAATTTACGATAATAAACAACTAAAACAATTGCAGGTATAGCAAGTAAATTAAGTAAGTGTACACCTATTGACAATCCTATTAAATATGCTATTAAAATTATCCATCGATTTGCATATTTTTGGTCGGCAATAGCGTCCCATTTTAGTATTGCCCAAAACACTAATGCTGTAAACATCGACGACGATGCATAAACCTCGGCCTCTACTGCCGAAAACCAAAATGTATCGGACCAAGTATATGCTAAAGCTC
>JALSQC010000026.1 GCA_026985625.1 Bacteroidales bacterium
ATTTGCCATCGGGTCGTCCGTTTTTATAGTGTTCTTCGCTTATTTTTTGATTATGTATGTCGTATATTTCCCAAGTTTTATCTTTTTTATCGTTAAGATATGTTCCGGATATATTTATTTGTCCGTTCTCGAAATAGGTTTTGTAGTTACCTTGTCGTAGCGAGTCTATAATTGTTTCTTCCAATTGTTTTTGTCCGTTTTTGTGGTAATAAATGCTTGTTCCGTTTTTAATATTATTTACAAAATCTATTTTAGATTTTAGATTTCCGTTTTCGTACCACGATGTCCAATTGCCGTTCATTAATCCGTTATCGAAGTTTCCTTCGAGTTTTTTATTTCCGTTTTCGTAGTATTCTGTCCAAAGTCCTGTTTCTTTACCATTATTAAATTGACCTTGTTTAAATATTTTTCCGTTTTCGAAATAATAAATCCATTTTCCGTTTTTTATTCCCATTGAGAAGTTTCCTTTTTTCCATATTTTTCCGTTTTTATACCACCAAGTCCATTCGCCATTGAGTTTTCCGTTTTTATAAAAACCTTCGTTTCCTTTTTGTCCGTCGGTTCGCCAGTATGTCCATTTACCGTTTTGTATGTCGTTTGTAAAGTTTCCTTCGACATCGAGTTTTCCGTTTTTTAGCCACCAAGTTGCTTTGCCTTCTTTTTTTCCGTTTTTAAATTGCATTTCTAATTGTTTTTGTCCGTTTTTATACCATTTGGTAACTAATCCGTTTTTTTTATCGTTGGTAAAATATGCTGTCATTTTTTTTACTCCGTTTTTATACCAGAAGGTCCATTCGCCATCTTTTTTTTTGTTTTTTATATGGCCTTTCATTTCTACTTGTCCGTTTTTATACCAAATTGTATTTTCGCCGTTATCGTAGTTTAGTATATCTTTTTTTTCGCCTGTTTCGTAGAAACTTTGCCATGTTCCTATTCGTTTTCCGTTTTTGTATTTGCCTTTTGTAAATAATTTTCCGTTTTTATAATTAGCGTAATAGTTGCCATTTGGTAAACTATCGGTATATTCGGTGTGTTCTTTTATTATTCCGTTGTCGTATTTTATATCTACGTATCCATTTCCTGAGTTTAAGGTTTTTTTGCCTGTTTTTGTCCAGTAATTTATGTATTTTTCTGAGAAGTTTGACATGTCAACTTCTTTCTTTTTTTGTCCATTGTCGTACCAAAAATTCCATATACTATCTTGAATACCGTAGGTGTATTTTCCTGATATTTTTAGTTTTCCGTTTTTATACCATTCGTTGTATATTCCGTGTTGTTGTCCTAGGAAAAAAGTTCCCTCGTTTTGTTTTTGCCCGTTTTTATAATAATAAATTAGTTTTCCGTTTATTGTTCCTTTATGAAAGTCGGTTTCTTGTATTAGATTTCCGTTCTTGTCCCAATATTTCCAGTGACCTTCTTCGGCTCCATATAGCATTGGTCCTTGGCTCTCGATTTTTCCGTTTTTAAATTTTTTAGTAATTATTTGTGGTTTGTCTTGCGAGAATACGGTTGTTGATAACGTAAAAAATATTAGTATTATAAAAAGATATTTGTTCATAGTTTTGTTTTTAATAAGCTCGTTGATTTTTTCCTTCGATAAAATTAATAAACGATGTATTAACAACTTTATTACCTCCGGGAGTGGGATAGTTTCCGGTAAAATACCAATCGCCGTTATTTAACGGAATTGCTTTGTGCAGGTTTTCTATTGATTGGTAAACTATATTTATATCTGCTTTAATATCGTTTGTTTTTAGCATTTGGGCTATTTTTTTAGATATGTCGTCGGTAGAAAATGGTTTATATATTTCTTTTACATAGTTAATTATTTTTTCTTTTGGCAGGTGTTGTTGGGCTTTGCATTTTCGGTAAACATCGTTAATAATATTTTCTTGTTTTGTTTCGTATAATAGTTTAATAGCTGCTCTAAAAGCAATAAAATCGTTAAGTTTGGCCATATCTATGCCGTAGCAATCGGGATATCTTATTTGTGGAGCCGATGATACTATAATTATTTTTTTGGGGTTTAGGCGGTCTAGTATTTTAATTATACTTTCTCGCAATGTAGTTCCTCGTACTATGCTGTCGTCTATAATTACAAGGTTGTCGATATTGTCTTTTACTATTCCGTATGTTACATCGTAAACGTGTCCTACCAAGTCGTTTCTGCCGGTATCTTGCGATATAAAAGTTCGTAGTTTTATATCTTTAATGGCAATTTTTTCGACTTTGGGACGCATGTCAAGAATTTTGTCTAAATCGTCGTCGGTAATTTTATTGCCAAGTTTTTTTATTTTTTGTTTTTTTATTTCTTTTAAATATGATTCGGCTCCTTTAACCATACCGTAGAATGCTATTTCGGCTGTATTTGGTATAAAAGAAAAAACGGTGTTTTTTAAATCGTTGTTTACGGTTTTTAATATCGATGGAATTAACAGTTCGCCAAGCTTTTTTCGTTCGTTGTATATGTCTTTATCGCTACCTCGCGAGAAGTATATTCTCTCGAAAGAGCATGGTTTTATGGTTTTGCTTTTGCGTATTTTTTCTTGTGATATAAGTCCGTCTCGTTTTATTATTAAAGCATTTCCGGGAGTTATTTCGGTTATTTTAGATACGTCTATATTCATTACTGTCTGAATAACAGGACGTTCCGATGCTACAACTACTATTTCGTCGTTGTAGTAATAAAAAGCGGGACGTATTCCCCATGGGTCTCTCATAACGAATGCATCGCCATGTCCTATTAGTCCTCCTATTACGTATCCTCCATCCCAGTGTTTGCTACTTTCTTGCAGTATTTTTTTTACGTTAATGTTTGTTGCTATTAAATCGCTTATTTCTATATTTGAATATCCTTGTTTTTTGTATTCTTCGAATAATTGTTGGTTTGTGTCGTCTAAATAATGTCCTATGTTTTCGAGTATTGTTGTTGTATCAGAGTAGTCTTTAGGATGTTGTCCGAGTTCTAATAATGAGTTGTATAGTTCGTCAACATTTGTCAGGTTAAAGTTTCCTGCAAGTACAAGGTTTCGTGATTTCCAGTTGTTTTCGCGCATTACAGGGTGAACATAATCTATGTTGTTATTTCCGAATGTTCCGTATCGCAGATGTCCCAAAAATAAATCACCTGCAAAATCTATATTGTCTTTTACCCAACTAATGTCGTTAATGAGATTTTTATTTAGTTGTTCTACTTCGGTTATACGGTTGTTTACTTTGTCAAAAATATCTTTTATTGGTGTTTCTTTATTTGATCTAAAACGTTTAAAATATTTGTGTCCTTTGGAGTGATTTATTTTTAAACTTACAAATCCAGCTCCGTCTTGTCCACGGTTATGTTGTTTTTCCATTAACAGGTATAGTTTTCGCAATCCATACATCCAAGTTCCGTATTTAATTTGATAGTATTCTAATGGTTTGCGTAAACGTATAAGTGCTATACCGCATTCGTGTTTTATTTGGTCGCTCATTTTTATTAAAATTATTTTTTTGCAAATGTATTTTTTCTTTTTAAAACTTGTTTAACTGCAGTAATAATATTTTTAGATTTCATTTTATATTTTGTTAAAAGCTGATTTGGTGTTCCGCTTTCGCCAAATTTGTCGTTCATTCCTATAAATTCTATAGGTACCGGAAAGTTTTTAGATGTAATTTCGGCTACGGCACTTCCTAAACCTCCTATTATTTGGTGTTCTTCTGCAGTTACTATTGCATTTGTTTCTTTTGCTGCTTTTATTATTATATTTTTATCTATTGGTTTTATTGTATGTATGTTTATTACTCGTGCATTAATTTTTTGGTGTTTTAATTTTTCGGCTGCTATAATTGCTTCCCATGTTAAATGTCCGGTTGATATTATTGTAACGTCGTTTCCTTGTATTAGTTCTTGTCCTTTTCCTACGATAAAGTTTAAATTGTTTGGTGTAAAATCGGGGACGGCTTCTCTGCCAAAACGTATATAAACAGGTCCTTTAACTTGTTCTACCGATGCAATTGTAGCAAGTTTTGTTTGTGTTGCGTCGCATGGCGATAGTATTGTCATATTTGGGAGAACTCTCATTATTGCAATATCTTCAAGTGCTTGGTGTGTTGCTCCGTCGGCTCCTACTGATATTCCGGCATGTGCTCCTCCTATTTTTACGGGAAGATTGTTGTAACATACCGATATTCTTATTTGGTCGGTTGTTCTAATGGCTGCAAAAACTCCGTATGTAGAAAAGAATGGTATTTTTCCGCCAAGGGCTAATCCTGCAGCTACTCCAACAATGTTTTGTTCTGATATTCCGAAAGAAAAGAATCGTTGAGGAAATTGTTCTGCAAATGTGTTAAGGTTTACCGATTTTGTAATATCTGCACCAAGTGCAATTATATTGTTGTATTTTTTTCCAAGAGTTTTTAGACCTTCGCCAAAACCAACTCGTGTAGGGATTGTATCTTTTTGTCTAAACATAAAAATACAAATTAATTTTTTGTTTTTTTTCGGTATTTTTTCTTTTTATCTTTTTCGTTGTCGTAATATCCGTATCCATATCCGTATCCATATCCGTATCCATACCCGTATCCGTATTTTGTTCCTGTTATTTCTATACCATTTAATATTATTGATATGTTTTTAATTTTTTTATCGTAGTATAAGTGATTTATGTTATGTAAGAAATTGCGTTTTGAGTAGTTTGCTTTTGTAATGTAAATTGGGTAGTCGGCTTTTTTAAAATTAACTAAGGCATCGGTTACCAGTCCAACAGGAGGTGTGTCTATTATTATAAAATCGTATAGTTCTTTTAGTTTGTCGAGTAGTTTGTCGACGCTGTTGCTTATAACTAATTCCGATGGGTTTGGAGGTATTGGTCCTGCTGTTATATATTGTAAGTTTTTAATTTCGGTTTCGTGTATGCATTCGTCAATAGTGTTTTTTCCTATTAATATGGAACTTATACCTTTGTTGTTTTCAATGTTAAATCCTAAGTGGAAACGGGGTTTTCGCAAATCAAAGTCTAATACTATGACTTTATTGTTTGATATTGCTAAAATTCCTGCTAAGTTAAGAGCTATAAATGTTTTTCCTTCTCCTGATATTGTAGATGATACGGCAATGATTTTTGAGCCTTTTTTATTGTTAATAAATTCAAGATTAGAGCGTATTGTTCTAAATGATTCGGTAAATATTGAGTTTAATTTTTTGTTTATAAGTAATTGTGATACAGGTAGTTTATGTTTGTATATGGGTATGCTTCCTAATATTGGAACGTCGGTGTAGTGTTGTATGTCGTTAACTGATGT
>JALSQC010000027.1 GCA_026985625.1 Bacteroidales bacterium
TGACAGTAAAAATAATCCATATAGTATTTTTGACAGTAATGGATTTGATGCTATATACTCGATTAAAACAAAAGAGGGGACAAAATATGTTTTAACAAGTTATACCGAAACTTGTTTTACATGTTTGTCGTCGTTAATAATGTTGGTTAAATTTAAAGATGGTCGGTTTTTTAAAGATTTTGAATATTATTTTACTTCGAGAAACGAGCAAGAGGATTTAACTTATAATCCTAAGTCTAATACTATTGTTGTAAATTATATAACCGATGATGTTTCGGCAAAAAGTTGTATTTGTAATAGCGACTCAATAAATAAAAATATTTATTCTAATGACGACGATGGTTATTATATAGACGAAGACGAAAGCGACGAGTCGAATATAAGTGCAAATAGTAAAATCTGTAAATGTATTTTTATTTTTAACGGATTAAATTTTGAGTTGTCAAAAAAAAGTTTGAATAAAATTAAATAATAAAATTTTATATTAAAGCATTGTATAAAATTTCAACAGGGTGCAAAGCTTTTTTGTTTGTGCCGTCTTTTATTTGGCAACGACACGATGTTCCGTTAGCTGCAATAATGGTTTTATTGTCAGATTTTCGTATCTCCGGAAATAAAACCAATTCGCCAACAGCCATTGATAAATTATAATGTTCTTTTTCGTAGCCAAAGGCTCCTGCCATTCCGCAACAACCCGATTTTATTTCTTCTACCGTAAAATTATCGGGTAACGATAAAATTTTTATTGTAAATTTTGTCGATGACAATGCTTTTTGGTAACAATGTCCGTGTAATTTTATATTTTGCTTATCTTTAGTAAATTGCGACGATGTAATTTTACCTTTATCTATTTCGTTTGCTAAAAATTCCTCGATTAAAAAACAATTTTTTGATATTTGTTTGGCTTTTTCTTTATTTTTATCAAAAGCCAAGTCTATAGCTTCGTCTCTAAAAGTGAGAATTGCCGATGGTTCTATGCCTATTAATGGAATGTTTTCTGATATTTTTCCATATAAAATATCTATATTTTTATTTATAATTTTTTGAGCTTTTTTTACTAAACCTTTTGATAGATATGTTCTTCCGCTTTGGTGTATATCCGTAATAATAACATTATAACCAAGCTTTTGTAATAATTTTATTGTTTTTATTCCTATATCAGGGTCGTTAAAATTTGTAAATTCGTCGTTAAATAAATATACTGTTCCGCTTTTACCTTTTTTTTGATTAAGATTTTTTATAAAAGAGTTAAGCGATTTTTTTATTTTAGGAATATTTCTTTTTGTCGAAAAGCCAATTAATTTATTTATAAGTTTACAATTTGATAATAAATTTACAAAAAATCTTATATGGTATATTTTTTCGTTAATTTTAGGCAGATATGCTATTAATTTAGTTCTAAATGGTATTTTGTTATTTTCGTAATAATGTTGTAAAAATTCAGCTTTTAGTTTTGTAACATCAACATTTGACGGGCATTCCGATTTGCAAGCTTTACACGATAAGCATAAATCCAATATATCAAAAGCATCTTTATTGTTAAAAGGATTTTTTTTATTGTTATTTGTAAAAATTTCGCGTAAAATATTTGCTCTAGCTCTAGTCGATTGTTTTTCGTTTTTACTTGCTTGATAACTTGGACACATAACTCCGTCAGATAAATGTGTTTTGCGACAATCACCCGAACCGCTGCAACTTTCGGCTGTTTCTATAAAACCTTCTTTTTCCGAGAAATCAAATATGGTTTTTATTTTAGCAGGTTTTGTGTTTGTATTGTAACGCAAAAATGTATTCATTTTAGGAGTATCTACAATTTTGCCGGGGTTAAATATATTATTAACGTCCCATGTTTTTTTTATATCTTTAAAAATTTCATAAACTTTATCACCTAAAACTAAAGGAATAAACTCGCCACGCAAACGTCCATCGCCGTGTTCGCCACTTAACGAACCATTATATTTTTTTACAAGCATTGCAACTTCGTATCCTATTTTATAAAAAATATTTTGTCCCTCGGTAGTTTTTAAATCTAAAATAGGTCTTAAATGTAATTCTCCTGTATCGATATGTGCATAATAAACTGCTTTTAAGTTATATTTTTTAAGAATTTTGTTAAAATCGTTAATATAATCGGGCAAATCTTTTGGTAAAACGGCAGTGTCTTCGATAACGGGAACAGGTTTTTTATTACCTTTAATATTAGATAATAATCCTAAACCTGCTTTGCGAACAGCCCAAACTTTTTTTATATCGTCGCCCCATATAATCGGAAAATGATATCCAAAATTATTTGCCCGTAATTCTGTTTCCATATTTTTGGCAGCTTGTAAAATATTTTGTTTTGTTGTTCGCATAAATTCAACAACTAATATTGCTCCCGGATTATCTTTTATAAAAAATCTGTTTTTACTTTGTTCTTTATTGTATTTACTTAATTCTAAAATTGTATTATCAATTAGTTCAATAGAATCGGGATTATGTTTTAACGCTATTATATTTGCTTTTAATGCTTCGCTAACCGAGTTTAAATGCACACAAACAATTGCTTTTTTGCGTGGAGGAGCAGGTGTTAGTTTTAATTTTATCTCGGTTATAAAAGCTAAAGTTCCCTCGGAGCCTGCAATAAGTTTAGATAAATTAAAAGGTATATCGGTATTTGCAAAAGGTTGCGAGTTAAGTAAAATATCAAGAGCATATCCTGTATTGCGACGTTTAATATCCGGATTAGGAAAATTTTTAGTAATTATTTTTTTATTTTCTTCAGACGATAAAATATTGTAAATGTGTTTATATATTTTATTTTCGAGACGCACACCTGTGGTTTTTTTTATAAATTCGTCTTTTGTAAGATTTTTAAATTCTACTTTACTGCCATCGGCAAGAAATGCTTTTAACGAAATAATATGTTCGCGTGTGCTACCATAAATTAAAGAGTGGGCTCCGCAAGAATTATTTCCTACCATTCCACCAATCATACATCTGTTTGATGTTGATGTTTCGGGTGCAAAAATAAGATTGTATTTTTTTATAAAAATATTAAGCTCATCGCGAATAACACCGGGCTGAACTATGGCGTATCGTTCTTTTTGGTTAATTTCTACAACCTTAGTAAAATGTTTTGATATATCTACAATTATACCGTTTCCTACGACTTGTCCGGCAAGCGATGTTCCGGCTGCTCGCGGTATAATATGAGTTTTGTTATCGTTTGCAAAGCGAATTATTTTTTTTATATCATTGTCATCTTTAGGATAAATAACGGCTAAAGGTTTTTCTTTATATGCCGATGCATCGGTAGAATAAATAATTTTATGAATATTATCGATTCGTATTTCGCCCGATAATTCTTGTGCAAGATTATTTAATTTGTCAACCAATATTACAATAATTTTATATAAATGTAAAAATACTTATAATTTTTAAAATAAGTTTAAATATATCCTGCAAATGTATATGCAATAGTTCCTACATATTCTTTAATCAAAACTATCCAATTTGATAAAGTTTCTGCATTAGGAATTAAAAAATAATCAAATTGTAATTTATACGGTCCTCCATAACGGTCGGTAGCAAAAGGTTTTGCATATATACCAACTTTATAAAAACATTTTGTTGCACGAGGCAAGTGGGTAGCCGAACTTATTAACAAAAAAGATGATTTTTTAATCTCGTTACTGCCAAGAGTTTTTGCAGTATAAACAGCATTTTCGTGAGTGTTTCTCGATTCTGTTTCAATTAAAATATCTTTTTTTGGAATACCTATTTTTATTAAATAATTTTTAAGATATTTAGCCTCTAACATATCGGGCTCGGTAATACTTCCCGAACCTCCTGATATAAATATTTTTTTTATATGATGTGTTTTGTAAAGTAAAATTGTTTGAATAAGTCTATCTATACTGCGTTGCGAATTTATTCTGTTTATTTTGTCGTCAAAAGTAATCATGCCACCAAGCAAAATACCGTAATCGTATGTTTTTAAACTGTCGATTTGTATTGCTTTATACTCCCATTGATTAACAAAAACATTAAATATAAATTCGTTAGAAAAAAATAGAGTTAATACAATTGTCGTAATTAAAAAACGTTTTTTATTTTTTTTATTCTTAGAAAATAACGATAAAAACAAAAAACCGATTATCCAATTTAATGGAGAAATTAAAAAAAACAATAATTTAGAAAAAAAGAAAAACATAATATAGATTTATTTTTAATCGATTAGATTTTAATATTTTGCAAAATAAAGTAAATTTGTAAATTAAACATAAAAAAATGTATTTAGATATGCAAACAGTAGAAAAATATAAACTAAAAAATCACGTAAGAGTAGTAACTGCAGCATCGTTATTCGATGGACACGATGCTTCGATTAATGTTATGCGTAGAATAATTCAAGCAACAGGAGCCGAAGTTATTCATTTAGGACACAATCGCTCGGTTCACGAGATAGTTAATTGTGCAATTCAAGAAGATGTTCAAGCAATAGCAATAACATCATACCAAGGAGGACATATCGAGTATTTTAAATATATGTATGATTTGTTAAAAGAAAAAAATTGTAGCCATATAAAAATTTTTGGCGGAGGAGGCGGAGTTATTTTGCCTGCAGAGATAGAAGAGTTGCATAATTACGGAATAGCACGTATATACTCGCCCGACGATGGTCGAAAAATGGGATTACAAGGAATGATAAACGATATGTTGGAAAAATCAGATTTTCCTACGGGAACAGATTTAAACATAGATTTTAACAAACTTGCAAACAAAGATATAAATACAATATCAAAAGCAATATCGGTTGTAGAAAACAATCAACAACAATATTTATTAGATAAAATAAATAAACTAAGCGAACAAAAAAAAGTTCCTGTTCTTGGAATTACAGGCACAGGAGGTGCAGGAAAATCATCGCTTATAGACGAAATTGTTCGTAGGTTTTTAAATGAGTTTACCGATAAAACCGTAGGAATTATATCGGTTGACCCTTCTAAGCGAAAAACAGGAGGAGCATTACTTGGCGATAGAATACGTATGAACTCTATCGATAATCCAAGAGTATATATGCGTTCGCTTGCAACACGACAATCTAATTTATCGGTTTCTCATTTTGTAAAAGATGCGTTAAACATTTTAAAAATAGCAAACTACGATTTAATAATTCTTGAAACATCGGGAATAGGACAGTCTGATACGGCTATAGTTGATCATAGCGATGTTACTTTGTAT
>JALSQC010000028.1 GCA_026985625.1 Bacteroidales bacterium
TAGGCTCCGGAGCAGATGCAATAGGTTCGTTTAGTTTTGCCGTAGGTTCAATTGGTTTGGATTCGGCAGGTAATACTACTTCGCCTACAACAGCAATTGGAAATTATTCTTATGCTTTTGGTATGGGCTCGGTAGCAAGTAATCAGGGATCGTTTGCTTTTGGAACGCAAGATACTTCTTCTGGAGGATATTCTTTGGCAATGGGATATAAAACAAAAGCTACAGGATGGTTTTCTACAACAATGGGAGTAGGAACAACAGCAGGAGGTTCTTCATCAACAGCAATGGGAAACGAAACAACAGCCAACGGAGATAAGTCTACTGCTATGGGGTATAGAACAACTGCCGATGGTTGGATTTCAACAGCAATAGGTGGTTGGACAACAGCTGATAATAGTTTCTCTTTTGCATCTGGTTATTCTTCAATAGCACATGGTTATGCTTCTACTGCAATGGGCGATTCCTCAGTTGCAAATGGAGAATCTTCGATAGCAATGGGAGAAAAATCAATAGCAGATTCTGAAAACTCTATTGCAATAGGACAAAGATGTAATGCAGGTGGTGTTGCTTCTGTTGCTATAGGTTATGGAAATAATTCTTTGGGTATTAGTTCTACTTCTATTGGTTTACAAAATACATGTACAGGAACTAACGGAGCAATTTCTTTGGGATATAGAGATACAACATCAGGAAATTATGGAGCTATTTCTACAGGTAGTTATACATCGGCAAAAGGAAAATCTTCTATTACTGCAGGGCAATATTCTGTAGCTGTTGGAGATTATTCCGTAGCTATGGGAGATAATACAAAATCTATCGGACAATCGTCGGTATCAATTGGAACGGGAAGTATATCTAATGCATCTTATTCTGTAACATTAGGAACAGGTTGTGTAAGTGATAATTTAGCAACATCTTCGGTTGCTATGGGAAACCAAACATATACAGGCGGCGAAAACTCGTTTGCTTGTGGTGACTTGGATTCTACATTTGCTTCGGGTTCTGTAGCTCTCGGACGCTTAAATAAAGCAAAAGGGATAAATTCTTTTACAGCAGGTTATTCTAACGAATCTACAGGAATGTATTCCGTTGCATTATGCCGTCAAACAACGGCAAGTGGTTCCAGCTCATTTGCCTCAGGTAGCCAAACAATAGCAAGTGGTTCCAGTTCTTTTGCATCAGGATACCAAACAACGGCAAGTGGTGATTATGCATTGGCTTTTGGTAATCAAACAATGGCAAGTGGCTCATATTCATCGGCTTTTGGCAGATATTCAGAAGCATTGGGAGAAGGAACTTTTTCTGTTGGATACCAAAATAAAGCTTATGGTACTTATTCTGTTGCTATGGGAAAGACATCTATAACTAACGGAAAATATTCAATAGTATCGGGTAATTCAAGTAAAACAAACGGTGATTATTCTACTGCTATCGGAGATCATGTATATTCCAATTCATATTCCGAATTTGTTGTAGGTATGTATAACGATACGTCATTATCTACAAGCACATCTTCATCTGTATTTACAGATCCTGTATTTATTGTAGGAAATGGAGTGTCTGGTTTTAGGCGTAATGCAATGGTAATTTTAAAAAATGGTGAAGTATATATGCACAATGTTTATAATTCCACTGTAGGATCTACAAATAGAGACTTATATATTGACGATACCGGAAAAATAGGTTATTTGTCGTCGGCTCGCAGATTTAAAAAGAATATTAAACCGATGGAAAATATTGATTGGTTATACGATTTAAAACCTGTAAATTATATATATAAATCAGACAAAAAAGGAATAAAACAATATGGATTAATTGCCGAAGATGTTGAAAAAGTAAATCCGTTATTTGTGAGCTATAATGAAAACGGACAAATACAAACGGTAAATTATAGCCATTTTATTTCTCCAATGATAAAAGCTATTAAAGATCAAAAACAAGAAATTGAATTATTAAAAAAACAAAATGCCGAATTATTAAAAAAAGTAAGCGAAATAAATAATTTAAAAGCAGAACTTGATAATATTAAACAATTATTAGAGATTAAAGCAGAAAAATAATTTTTTTTGTATAAGAAATTAAAAATATTAAATTCGCAAATCAATAATAATAAAATAAAAATACATGAAAAATATAAAATTAATTTTATTATTTTATGTTGTTGCTATTATAACATCTTGTAATAATGTAAATATAAAAAATAATGATAAAAAGTCTGAAAATATGAAAAATCCTTTATTAGAGGAATTTAATACACCATACGGAGTTCCTCCTTTTAACGATATAAAACCATCGGATTATTTACCTGCTATAAAACAAGCCATACAACAACATAATGCCGAAATAAATAAAATTATTAACAATAAGGAAAACCCAACATTTAAAAATACAATCGAGGCTCTCGATTATTCGGGAGAGTTATTAGATAGAATAATGTCTATACTTGAGAATTTAACATCAGCCGAAACTAATGATTCATTACAAAAAGTAGAAAAAGAAGTATCGCCAATAATTACCGAACATTACAATAATATAAGTTTAAACAATAAATTATTTAAACGTATAAAATCGGTTTACGATAATAAAGAAAAATTTAAACTTAATACCGAACAAAATACTTTGTTAGAGAAATATTATAAAGATTTTACTCGCGAAGGAGCATTACTTAACGATTCCGATAAAGCAAAATTAAAAGAAATAAATAAAAAATTAGCAATGTTATCTATTCGTTTTGGCGACAATGTTTTAGCCGAAACAAATTCATATAAATTAATTATATCCGATAAAAACGATTTAAAAGGCTTGCCTCAATCGGTTATTGATGCTGCAGCAGATAAGGCAAAAGAGGATAGTTTAGACGGTAAATGGGTTTTTACAATTCAAAAACCAAGTTTTATACCATTTTTAATGTATTCCGAAAAGCGAGAGTTGCGAAAACAAATTCAAGATGCATACCTAAAACATGCAGATAATGACAATAAATATGATAACAAACAAATTATAAAGGATATTATAAGGTTAAGACACGAAAAAGCAAATATTTTAGGATATAAAAATTATGCATATTATGTTTTAGAAGAAAATATGGCAAAAACTCCCGATAAAGTTTACAGTCTTATAAATAAACTAATGAAAGCATCGGTTAATAAAGCAATTAAAGAAAGAGAAATATTACAAAACTACATTAAAAGTTTAGGCGATACTTTTAAACTGCAATATTACGATTGGTGGTATTATGCCGAAAAATATAAAAAACAAAAATATAATTTTAACGATGAAGTATTAAAACCATATTTCGAACTTAATAATGTTCGTAATGGAGCTTTTATGGTAGCCAATAAATTATACGGAATAAATTTTAAGGAAATAAAAAATATTCCGGTATATAATCCCGATGTTAAAACATTTTTGGTTACCGATACAAACAATGTCGAATTAGGAATATTGTATATGGATTTCTTTGTTCGTCCGGGAAAAAGTAGCGGGGCATGGATGACAGCCTATAGAAAACAGTATAAAAAAGATGGAAAAAATGTTTTACCTATAATTTCAACAGTTTTTAATTTTTCGCGACCAAGTAAAGGAAACCCATCGTTATTAACACTTGAAGAGGTAGAAACAGTATTCCATGAGTTTGGACACTCGTTGCAAGGACTATTAAGTAAATGCACATACAAAAAACTTTCGGGAACATCGGTTGCACAAGATTTTGTAGAGTTACCGTCGCAAGTTATGGAAAATTGGGCAAGCGACCCTCAAGTATTAAAACTATATGCAAAAAATTACAAAACAGGCGAAATTATGCCCGATAGTTTGATAAAAAAAATAGAACAAGCACAACAATACAATCAAGGATTTGCAACAACCGAATATTTATCGGCAGCAATATTAGATATGGATTGGCATACAAAAATTACCGATTTTGATAATATCGATGTAAGAAAATTCGAAAACGAGTCGATAAAAAATATGGGATTAATTCCCGAAATAAAAATAAGATACCGAAGCACATATTTTTCGCATATTTTCCAAGGAGGTTATGCTGTTGGATATTATGGATATGTTTGGGCTGCTATTCTTGATGCCGATGCTTTTCAGGCTTTTAAGGAAACGGGAGATGTATTTAATAAAAAATATGCCGATGCATTTCGTTCTAATATATTAGAAAAAGGAGGAACAGTTGACCCTATGAAATTATATGTTAATTTTAGAGGACGACAACCAAAAATAGATGCTCTAATGCAAAAACGAGGATTAGAATAAATATTAAACTTAATATTAATCCTTCTTTATTCTTAATAACTATTCAAAATTAAATAAGGGTAAGCCAAAGAAAGGCTTAATATTGTATAATTATAATCCGAGAAAATTAAATTTTTCTCGGGTTAAACTAATTAATAAAATATGACATTTGGCATAATTTAAGACTAAAACATTACTTAATTTTGTTTTGTTTATGATAAAAAAGAACGAGATATATCACGAAGGTATAATAAATAATATCTCAAAAGATACTATTAACGTTAATATTATCTCAAAAGCATCGTGTATATCGTGTCAACTAAAATCGGTTTGTAGTGCATCAGATATAGAAGAAAAAACTATAGAAATTCCAAATATTTATAACAATAATTATTCGATAGGAGATAAAGTTAATATTATTTTAAAAGAAAGTTTAGGATTAAAAGCACTTTTTTTAGGATACCTTTTACCATTTATTATTGTATTTACAACATTGTTAATAGCAAGTGCATTGACGAAAAACGAATTAAAAACGGGGTTAGTATCAATATTAATATTAATACCATATTACATTATATTATATTTAATTAAACCATATTTAAAAAAGACATTTACTTATAAACTAGAAAATAATTATTAAAAAATGAGTAATATAGTTTTATTTACAATAATAACTTTAAGTTCGATAGGAGTTATATCAGCAATAATTTTATATTTTGTTGCACAAAAATTTAAAGTTTACGAAGACCCTAAAATCGACGAAATAGAAGAGGCTCTGCCAAATGCAAATTGCGGTGGCTGTGGTTATCCGGGTTGTAGAAATTTTGCCGAAGCATGCGTAAAAGCCGAAAATCTTAACGATTTATATTGTCCTGTCGGAGGAAATGATACAATGATAAGTGTAGCCTCTATTCTTGGACAAGAAGTATCCGAAAAAGAAAAGCAAGTTGCCATAGTTCGATGCTCGGGGTCGCCCGATAAAA
>JALSQC010000029.1 GCA_026985625.1 Bacteroidales bacterium
ATTTGCCGAATTAAAAAAACTTTGTTTTTGTTTTTTGTTGTATTTTATTACAAAATAAAACGAAATAAGCTCAAAAAATATAAATAAAAACAGTATTTGATGACGTATAAAAAATTTTAATAAACTTTTCAATTTTTGTTATATTATTTCATTAAGAATTGGAATTTTCCTATGTTATTAAGTGCCAATCCTGTTCCTCGAGCAACAGCATGCAAAGGGTCGTCGGGAACATGAACAGGAATTTTATGTTTTTCTGACAGACGTTTATCTAACCCGCGTAGCAAAGCCCCGCCTCCTGTTAAAAATATACCTTTTTGATATATATCGGCATAAAGTTCGGGGGGAGTTTCTTCTAAAATTTGTAATATTGCTGTTTCTATTTTTGATATTGATTTATCTAAACTATGGGCAATTTCTTGATAAGATATTGGTATTTCTATTGGTAACGATGTCATTTGATGAGGACCTCTAACAATAAAGTCAGCAGGGGGATTATCTAATTCTGATAATGCCGAACCTACACCTATTTTAATATCTTCGGCAGTTTTTTCTCCAACTTTAATATTGTGTTGATGTCTCATATATTCTTGAATATCATCGGTAAAATTATCGCCTGCAACACGTATTGATTTTTGACAAACAATGCCTCCTAACGAAATAACTGCTATTTCGGTTGTTCCTCCTCCAATATCTACAATCATTGCTCCTTCGGCGGCTTCTACGTCTATACCAATACCAAGAGCTGCTGCCATGGGTTCAAAAATTAAATAAACCTCACGAGCCCCTGCATGTTCCGACGAGTCTCTTACCGCACGAATCTCAACCTCGGTGCTTCCCGAAGGAATACAAACAACCATTTTTAACGATGGCGAGAATAGTCTGTTTTTTGTATTTATCATTTTTATTAATGCTCTAATCATTAATTCGGCAGCATTAAAGTCGGCAATTACTCCGTCGCGTAAAGGGCGAATTGTTTTAATGTTTTCGTGTGTCTTGCCGTGCATCGACCTTGCTTTTGATCCTACGGCAATAAGTTTGTCTGTTTTTTTGTCAATGGCAACAATTGACGGTTCGTCAACTAAAATTTTGCCATTTTGTATAATTATTGTATTTGCTGTGCCAAGATCAATAGCAATCTCTTGTGATAAAAACGAAAATAGTCCCATTAAGCTTAATGTTTGTAAAAATTAAAACAATTAACAAAAATAATAATTTTTATTGTTTTATTTACCTTAGTTATACTTTTATTACTTATTTTGAATAAATTTGTGATTATTTTAAAAAATTTTATAGCTTGAAAAAGAAATTTGTAGTAAATCTTGCTCTTTTATTATTCCTAAACTTGTTGATAAAACCGTTTTGGATTTTTGGTATCGACAGAACTGTGCAAAATTTAGTAGGGGCTCAAGATTATGGATTTTATTTCTCGCTTTTTAATTTTTCGTTGATTTTAAATATTTTATTAGACTTTGGAATAACTAATTACAATAATAAAAATATTGCTCAAAATCACAAACTTATAAGTAAACATTTATCAAATATTATAGCTTTAAAATTTTTACTTGCCGGGTTTTACACTATCGTAACACTTGCAATTGCCTTTATAATAGGTTATAATGCAAAACAATTTTATTTGCTTTTTTTCTTAATATTTAATCAGGTTTTAATATCGTTTACCCTTTATTTAAGATCTAATATCAGCGGATTACAATTTTTTAAAACCGATAGCTTGGTTTCGGTTCTCGACCGGTCTTTAATGATTATTATTGTATCGATTTTATTATGGGGAAAAATTATTGACAAACCTTTTAAAATAGAATGGTTTGTATATTCGCAAACCCTTGCTTATTTAATTACTGCAATAATAACATTTTTTATTGTTTTAAGTAAATCGGAGTTTTTTAAATTGCGTTTTGATTTAAAATTTTTTATTATTTTTTTAAAACAATCGTATCCGTATGCATTGTTAATTTTACTTATGGCGTTTTATAACCGTATTGATTCGGTAATGATTGAACGTTTATTAAATAAAACATCGCAAACCGGCATTAATATTGGCGAAACACAAGCCGGAATTTATGCTCAAGCATACCGAATTTTAGATGCTTTTACAATGTTTGCTTTTTTATTTGCAGGCTTACTTTTGCCAATGTTTGCAAAAATGATTAAAACAAAACAAAATATAGAACAACTTGTTCAGTTATCGTTTTTATTATTAATTATTCCGGCAATAATATTAGTTGTAGCAACAGTTTCGTATAGATTTAATATAATGGAACTTTTATATCATAATCATGTAAACTTATCAGCAAATATTTTCGGATTATTAATAGTTGGATTTATAGGAATTTCTACAACATATATTTTTGGAACGCTTTTAACAGCAAACGGAAGCATGAAACAACTTAACATTATGGCTTTTGCGGGTATTGTAATAAATGTTATTATAAATTTAATATTAATACCTCGATTATTTGCATTGGGCTCTGCAATAGCAAGCCTGTCAACCCAAACTTTTACGGCAATTGTACAAGTCTTAATAGCTGTAAAAATATTTAAGTTTAAAATAAACTATAAGCTTTTGTCTACATTACTTTTATTTGTATCTATTTTAATTTTTACTGCATTTTTATCTACAAAATATTTTAATAATTGGTATTATGGTTTTTTTGCAATAATAAGTCTCGGTTTTATTTTTGCTTTTGTTTTGCGTTTAATCAACATAAAAACTCTATTTAACATTATAAAATACGATAACGAATAATGAATTACTCGGGAAATATATTAAAAATGGAAAGCCGTATAATAAACGGCGTTGTAAATTATACATTATCGGTAGGTTCAGCTTTTATAAATATGAACAAATTAATAGGACAAAACTTATATTTTTCGTATTCGGGACAAATAAATTGTATTTACTGTGGACGAAAAACAAAAAAATCGTATGCCCAAGGTTATTGCTATCCGTGTATGGTTAGCTTGCCACAAACCGACCAATGTATTATGAGACCTGAATTATGCAAAGCTCATTTAGGAATATCACGAGATATGGAATGGTCTAAATCGCATTGTTTATCTAATCATTTTGTTTATTTAGCCGTATCAAGCGGATTAAAAGTTGGTGTTACCAGAGAATCGCAAATACCAACACGTTGGATAGATCAAGGGGCTGTTAAAGGAATAATCCTTGCAAAAACACCAAATAGAAATACTGCCGGCAGAATAGAAGTTTTTCTTAAAAATTTCTTGGCCGATAAAACCGATTGGAGAAAAATGCTTACAAATAATATTAATACATCAATAAATTTAATTACAGAAAAAAGCAAAGTAAAAGAATTGCTTAAAAAAGAATTTAAAGAGTTTATATATAACGACGATACTGTTTACAAAATAAATTATCCTGTAAATAAATATCCAGATAAAATAACAAGTATAAGTCTTGATAAATTACCTGAGTTTGAAAAAAAATTAATAGGAATAAAAGGACAATATCTTATTTTTGATGATAATACAGCAATAAACATCAGGAAACATAATGGTTATTACATTATTATGAATAATAATTAAATATTATTAACTTAAAATATCAATAGTATAAGAATAATAACAGTAAAGGTTTTCATGTTTTATTTAATCGCAGAGATTGGATTTTCTCAAAACCAGAATAAAAATTTAATTAAACTACCTCGCCCCAAAGGAGCAAGGTAGTTATGTGCAATCTTTTTATATTATTAATTAATTATACCTGCTATTACCAAATTTTTGCACGTTTATCAACGGGTCTGTATAATTTATTGTTTTTAGAAATATTAAATGCTTTGTAAAATTGGTCTAAATTAAATAATGGGACATTAACACGAGCATCGCCCGGCGAATGAACGTCAAGTTTTAATCTTCGCATAAGTTCCTCGGGTAATATGTTTTGTCGCCATACTTTGGCATACGATAAAAAGAACCGTTGATTTGCAGTAAATCCTGCTATTTTTTCGTTATTTTTTGCTTGTTCGGTAGTTTGAAAAGCGTCCCACGATATATTTAAGCCTCCAAGGTCGGCAATATTTTCGCCTGTTGTTAATTTACCGTTCACATGTAAGGTATCAAGTTCTTTATGGTTATTAAATTGTTCTATAATAACTTCTGTTTTTTTAGCAAATGCTTTCGAGTCGGAATCTGTCCACCAATCGTTTAAATTTCCGTATTTATCATAATTTTTACCTTGGTCGTCGAAACCGTGAGTCATTTCGTGTCCAATTACAACACCTATGGCTCCGTAATTAACAGCATCGTCGGCATTCATATAAAAAAACGGAGGTTGTAAAATAGCGGCAGGAAAAACTATCTCGTTAGAGTTTGGCGAGTAGTATGCGTTTACTGTTTGAGGTGTCATTCCCCACTCGGCTTTATCATGTGGTTTTCCTATTTTAGATATTTCGTCGTTAAATAAAAATTGTCGTGCTGCTTTTACGTTATCAAAATATAAATTATTACGTTTAACAATTAGTTTAGTATAGTCTTTCCATTTGTCGGGGTAACCTATTTTAACGTTTATTGCTTCTAATTTATCAATAGCTTTTTGTTTTGTTGTATCGCTCATCCAATCGAGATGCTCTATGCGGTTTTTAAAAGCATTTTTTAGGTTATTTACTAATTTTATCATACGTTCTTTTGCTTCGGGAGGGAAATATTTTTTTACATATATTTTTCCAATAGGTTCGCCTAACATATTGTTTGTTGTTTGTAAAACTCGCTTCCAACGAGGAGTCATTTCCTTTTGTCCGCTAAAAATTTTTCCGTAAAAGTTAAAACTTTCGGCAACAAAATCGTCTGATAAAAATCTAGATGAACTGTTAATTATTTTCCACTTTAAATAAACTTTCCAATCGTCGATAGGGGTATTTTTTACTATATCAGATAATCCTTTAAAGAATTTTAATTGCATTACGTTTATTTCGTTTGTGCTATCTAATTTAATTGTTTTAAAATATAAATCCCAATTAAATTCGGGTGATATTTGTTTTAATTCGTCTAGAGTTTTTTTGTTGTAATTTTTAAACGGATTACGTAGTTCTTCTTGTGTAAAAGAGTTTTCGGCTAATTTATCTTCTATTTTTATAACTTTTTCGGCATATTGTTTTGATGTTTGTTCATCAAGTCCTATTAATTTAAATGAGTTTGCTATTAGCTCACTGTATTTTTGTTTTAATTTTTTTGATTGTTCGTCGTTAGATAAATAATAGTCTCTATCAGGTAAGCCTAATCCTCCTTGACTAAGAAATGCTATTTCTTTAACACTGTTTTTTTCGTCTTGAACGTTTCCAAAGTTAAATAAACCTGCATAGCCAAACGAGTTCATTATTGCCAATTGTTTTGCAAAATCGTCGGTATTTTTAATTTCATCTATTTGTTTTAAGTCGTTAGCTATTGGTTTATATCCTGCCTTATTAATGGCAACAGAATCCATTCCAGAGTTGTAAAAATCAGCTATTTTTTGAGCTTCGGAGTTTTCTTCGTTTTTTTGTTTTGCAAGATTTAGAATTAAATCTTTAAGTTCTTTTTGATTATTATCGTATAAAACCGTAAACGAGCCGTATTGAGTTTTATCGTTTGGAACTGGGTTATTTTTTATCCAACCTCCGTTTGCATACATATAAAAATCGTTACCCGGATTAATGCTTGTATCCATATCGGCAATATCTATTGCATTATTTGTTATTTTATTTTCCATAACATTTTTGTTGGTTTTAGTGTTTTGCGAACATGAATTTATTATTAAAATAATAATTATGTAAATAAGAGGAGTTATTATTTTTTTCATTTTTTATAAATTTTGTATTATTAAGTTTAGTAGATTACATTTTTTTATACAAAAAACACAACTGAAGCTACTATCTCTACATTAAATTATATAGTATGTTTTTTTAGCAGCCAAAATATACAACATACTATATTTTAGCCTAATATACTTTGATATATAACTTATTATTAATCTTTTTTATATAAAGATTCCCAATATTGTGGTTTTGTTTTTCCTCCTTGTTTTTCCCAATACTCATGCGTAACATATCTACCGTCTTTTGTTTTTAATCTTCTATCATATATCCAAATAATAAGGTTAAAAATAGGATCGTTTACGTATATATTGTATAATGTTTCGCCTCCGTCTTCTTTTGGCTTAACTTCTTCTACAATTGTTTTATTGTTATTAAATTCTAATAAATCCTTAACAAAATCTAATCGTTCTTTATTAATATTTTCTTCAACAACAGTTACAATGTTGTTATTTATATTTTTAAACTTATGTTTATATGATAAAGCCATAATATTTTAATTTAGATATTACTAATTGAGAAAATATATTCGTAAAACGGACTAAATAATCCTAAAACAAGTAGTGCTGTAGAAACTATTACCAAGCTAATTTTCATAAAAATATCACTTTTATAAAATTGAATTGGATTATCTGATTTTCTTAACCATGCAGCTCTAACTACAATTAAATAATAATACAACGATATTGTTACGTTAACAACTGCTATAAACACTAATAAATAAAAACCTTTGCTTGCTGCTGCTGTATATAAAAAGAATTTTCCAAAAAAGCCTGCAATAGGAGGTATTCCTGCAAGCGAGAACAGTCCAAACATCAAAGCAATACTAATTAACGGGTTTGTTCTGTATAAGCCGTTATAATCTTCGATATTATATTTGTTACTTGCTAAACCAATAGATTGTACTGCGGCAAAAACAAGTATGTTTGATAATACATAAATAGCTATAAAATAGACAACTGCACTAACTGCTACTTGGTCGGCACTTAAAAAACCTAAAAGTATAAATCCGGCTTGAGCAACAGATGAAAAAGCTAAAAATCGTTGCATATTTGTTTGCCTTATTGCAAAGAAGTTACCAATAAACATTGTTAATATTGATATTCCGTAAAGTAGATATATCCATAAATCGATAAAATTACTAAATACTTTAAACAACAAAATCATTAAAACAAAAACGGCCGCTCCTTTTGATATTACTGATAAATAACTTGCAACAGGAGTTGGAGCACCTTCGTAAACATCGGCAGTCCAAAAATGAAATGGCACTAATGATATTTTAAATGCTAAGCCTGCAAATATCATAAATAACCCCATTATAGAAAGGTATGATATGGCAATATTTCCATAAATAGAGTTAAAATATAACGAACCTCCTGTTGCATAAATCATTGATATTCCAAATAAGAATATTCCTGATGAGAATGCGGCAGAAAGCAATAATTTTATTCCTGATTCTGATGATTTTCGATTAAACATATCGTAAGATGCCAATGCTGTTACAGGTAATGTTGCTAATTCTAAGCCAATATATAACATTAAAAAATGTCCTGCCGATATCATAAATAACATTCCCAAATAAGATGAGAACATAAGTGCATAAAATTCTGCAACTTTATTTAACGGCAACATTTTTTTATTTACCCATGATACCGATATCATTGTAATTAAAAACACTCCTATATTTAAGATGTTTTTAAAAGCAAATATTAACTCGGTATTTTTATACATACCTCCAAAAAGTTCATTATTGCCCGAAGGGAAAAATCCCAATATAGTATATATACCAAATAATAGTATTGCAATAATATTTAAACTTTTTTTGTTTTTTACTATTACATCAACAACTAAAAGTATTAGTATTACTGTTGTTAATACCAACTCTTGTCTCATTAATAACAATGTATTCCAATTCATTATAATTAATTTTAATTATCTTTTTTATAATATTCTTTCAATAAATGGGCCTATAGCCTCGGTAATAATTTTTCCGAAGAAAAATGGCAAAGTTCCTATTAACACACTAAATAATACAAGAATAAATGTTCCTGTTTTTTCGTACCACCTTATTTTTGGCAAATTTTTATATTCTTCCATAACGGGGCCCATTAACATTTTTCCCACAACTCTTAAAATGTAAACAGCGGTAACTACAATTGCCGATACAGAAATAACAGTTACTATCCTATGGAAAGTATCGGTATGTTCAAAAGCTCCTACAAATATATTCATTTCTGCAACAAAGCCTGAAAACCCGGGCAATCCAAGATTAGCCATACCTGCTACTACATATAGAGCTCCTATTACAGGCATTATTGTCATTAATCCTCCCATTTTTCCAACAATTCTTGTATGTGTTCTTCCGTATATTATACCTATTAAGGCAAAAAATAATGCTGTAATAAATCCGTGGGATAATGATTGTAGCATTGCTCCTTTCCAACCTATTTCGTTCATCATTAACAAACCAAATAATACCATTCCTAAGTGACTAACTGATGAATATGCGTTTATGTATTTTAAATCGGTTTGTTTTATTGCACTTAAAGCTCCGTATGCAACTCCTATTACTGCTAAAACTATAAAAAAGTTGTTCCAGTAGTGAGCACCTTCGGGCAATAGGTACATAGCTACTCTAAAAATACCGTATCCCCCTAATTTCATAAGTACTCCTGCATGTAACATTGAAACTGCTGTTGGTGCAGAAGCATGACCATCGGGTGACCAAGTATGAAACGGAAATAAGGCTCCAATAACAGCAAAACCAATAAATGCTAACGGAAAGAATATTTTCTGAATCATTATTGGGATATGAACTTTTGCTATT
Source organism: Bacteroidales bacterium (assembly GCA_026985625.1). Classification (GTDB taxonomy): domain Bacteria; phylum Bacteroidota; class Bacteroidia; order Bacteroidales; family JAFGXI01; genus JALSQC01. The sequence goes on from JALSQC010000029.1 coordinate 8,656, forward strand.
TCAAATATATTAAATGTTAATTGTCCTCCATCGGGATTTGAATTGTAGTATAATCCGAAAATTGATACAAGTAATAGTGCTGATGCTCCCATTAACATAAGAGTTAATTTCATTGCCGAATATTCTTTTGGTCCTGTTCCCCAAATTCCGATTAGCAAATACATAGGTATAACAGCAATCTCATAAAATACAAACATTGTAAATAAATCAACGCTTATAAAAAATCCGTAAACTCCTGTAGCTAATACTATTAATGAAATAAAGAATTCTTTCGGCAAATCATCAACTTTCCAAGAAATAAATGTTCCTGTTAAAACAATTATTGTTGTTAGTATAATCATAAGAACCGATATACCATCGACTCCTATTGCATAATGTATATTTAAAGGTGCATACCATAATAAATCGCGGGTAAATACCATAACATCGGTATTGCCTGCATTTCTTAATGCTAAGAATTGATATAAAAGGTTAAATGCCATTCCTGTTTGTATAATAGCTCCTATTAAGGCTACTACTCGAAAGTTTTTTTTGCCTTTAGTAAATATTAAAGCTATAACAGTTAAAACCGGTACTACTACGAAAAGAGTTAATATATCCATTATTTTACTTTTATTTTAATTATAAAAAAACCAAAAAATCATAATAATTACTACTACTCCGGATAAAAAGTACATTGCATAATCTTGTACTCTACCTGATTGTAGCCCTTTTATTTTTTTAGAAATCCATACTGTTCCGTTTCCTATTCCATTCATAGTTCCATCAACAACATGTCTATCGAACCATGCAAATGGTGTAGATATTTTTGCAAAAATTATTTTTTTTGTAATGAACATATATAGTTCGTCAAAATAAAATTTGTTATATGTCCATTTGTAAAATAACCCAAATGCTGCAGCAAATCTATCGGAAAGTATATTTTCTTTTTTATACATTATTGTTGCTATTAATATTCCTAACAATCCTATTCCTACCGATGCTCCAACCATTATCCAATCAAAATGGGTTGCAAAAGGTTTTCCATCTGCTGTAATAAAATTATGGAATGGGAAAAACCCTGATATAATTGTCATTACTGCAAGAATCAGCAATGGAATTGTCATTGTTTTTGGTGCTTCGTGAGGTGTGTGTTCGTATTTTGTATCTTTCCACCAAAATATTCTGTAATATAATCTAAACATATAAAAAGCTGTCATTCCTGCAACTAAATATCCTGTTCCGAATACTACGAAGTTTTTTTCCCAAGCAGCAGCTAATATCTCGTCCTTACTAAAAAATCCTGCTAATGGAGGAACTCCTGATATTGCTAATGCTCCAATTAAGAAAGTAATATGTGTTATTGGCATATATTTTCTTAAACCTCCCATATCTTGCATATAGTTGCTGTGTACTGCATGAATAATTGAACCTGCAGCTAAAAATAACATTGCTTTAAACATTGCGTGAGTGAATAAATGGAACATTGATGCCATAAAACCAACTCCTTCGTGGCCATCGTAGCCTGAAACTCCTAATGCTAACATCATATATCCTATTTGTGACATTGTTGAGAATGCCAGTACTCTTTTTATGTCGTATTGTGTAAATGCAATAACTGCTGCAAATATTGTTGTAAATGTCCCCACGGCAGCAACAACATTTAATGCTGCTCCTTCGTCCATAAAATAATATAATGGAAATAATCTTGCAACTAAGAAAACTCCTGCAACTACCATTGTAGCTGCGTGGATTAATGCAGAAACAGGCGTTGGGCCTTCCATTGCATCGGGCAACCATATATGTAGAGGAAACATTGCAGATTTACCTGCTCCTCCTACAAAAATAAATATTAAGGCCCATGTTATTATTGATAATCCCATAAATGCAGGTCCAAAGGTATGACTAAGGTTAGTAATAAATTCTTCGCTTGTTAATACTCCAAAGTCCCAACTTTTTCCATAAAATCCTATCATTAATATTCCTACTAAGAATCCAAAGTCGGCAAACCGTGTAACTATAAAAGCTTTTTTAGCTGCTAAAACTGCTGATGGTTTGTTGTAATAGTATCCTATTAACAGATATGATGATACTCCTACCAATTCCCAAAATATGTATATCATAAATAGGTTGGTAGCTAAAACTAAGCCAAGCATTGAGAATGTAAATAATCCTAAATATGCAAAAAATCTGGTAAATCCTTCTTCTTTATGCATATATCCAATGCTGTATAGATGTACCATTAATGATATTGTTGGGACAACAATTAACATCATTGCAGATATTGGATCTAAAAGTATCCCCATATCTATATGTAATGTTTGACTAAAATGTATCCATACGGTATTTAGTGCATATACTTTTGCATAATGTCCATCGACAATGGCTCCATTTATGCCTCCGCTAAAATATAAATATGCGGTGTAATATGATATTAATGCTGTTATTCCTAAACCTACGGTTCCTATTATACCTGAAACAGGTTCTTTTATTCTTTTAAAATTAAATCCCAAAAATATAAATAAGAAAACAGGGATTAATAATATTAATAATGTATATTCTAACATATTTAATTAATTTTTCATTGTTTCTATTTCTTCTGTTTTTAGCGACATAATCAATCTGTACAGATTTATTATTATTGCAAGTGCTAAAGCTGTTTCGGCGGCTGCTATTGCTATTATAAATAACGAAAAAATATTTCCGTCAATACTTTGAGGAAATAAATATTTATTTATTACCACAAAATTCAATACCGATGAATTAAGTATTAATTCAATAGACATTAACATAGCTATTAAATTTTTTCTGGTAAAAAAACCGTAAACACCTATAAAAAATATAATTGTGCTAACGGTTAAAATTTCATATATGCTTACTCCTAATATCATAACTTATTATTTTGTAGATTTTTTTCTCGAATATGTTTTTGCAATAACAATTGCTCCTACCATAGCTGCTAATAGTAGCATACTTACAACTTCAAATGGTAATATGTATCCTGTATCGGAATAATTTATAAGGGCTTTTCCTATTGTTTTTATGCTTGTTGATGGTGATGTTTCTGCTATAGTAAAGTTATAATTATATATTGCAAACAAAACTACTCCGGTTCCTAACGATGAAATGGCTACAGCAATAATTTGTCGCAATATTTTAGGTGCATCAAGAGGTTGTCCTATTTTTTCGATTAACATTATTGACGTAATGTATAATATAATTATACCTCCTGCATACACTGTCATTTGTACTGCTCCCAAAAAATAGAAGTTCATCATAAAATATATTCCGGCAAATCCTAACATAACAAATAACAAGCTTATTAATGCTCGCATTATATTTCTGTTAATTACAGATACTGCTGCAAAAATTATCATTAATACCGATATTATATAAAAAATTATTCTTTCCATTATTTTTTAGGTTTTTTATATCCGGGTATAAGTGATGAGCCCGGTTTGTTTAATGATTTTGTTAAATTGCTTCTATCTTTTGTTGTGTGATGATATCCTTGTCCCCACATTATTGCGTCTGATGGGCATGCTTCTATACATAAGCCACACATTGTACACATTTCTAAATGATAAATATGGTTTACCAGTTCTTTTTTTGCTTTTCCTGTCTCTTCATCTATTTTTTTATCCCATATTATTTCTATTGATCCGTTAGGGCAAGCTAATTCACACATTGTACAAGCATCACAACGATGATGATTATTTTCGTCGTGATACATTACTACTTCGCCTTTAAAACGGTCGAACATTACAAGTTTATCCTTGTTGTCAGGATATTGTTGTGTAATTACATCTTTTCTTGTAAAAAGGTTTACAAAGAAATATTTTCCTGTAATTTTCATCCCTGTTAAAAGGGTTTTTGTAGCATTTGTTATATCTCCAAAATAACTCATAATTTTTTTTTAAAAAGTTAATCCCAACCAGACAATTAATGCCATTAATACAATGTTTACCATACTTATAGGTATTAAATATTTCCACTCTAATTTAAGTAGTTGGTCTATTCTTAATCGCGGGAATGTCCATCTAAACCACATCATTAGGAATACTATTACTAATGTTTTAAGTATAAACCAAAATGCTCCAATGTATGGTATTCCATCTGTTATTCCAAATGGCGACAACCATCCTCCAAAGAATAGCACTACTGCCATTGATGATATGATAAACATATTAACAAATTCTGCT
>JALSQC010000030.1 GCA_026985625.1 Bacteroidales bacterium
TAAGAAATAGTATGCAAAGTTCATTCCTGAGTATTCTGAGTGGAATCCGGCTCCAAGTTCCGATTCTGCTTCGACTAAATCGAATGGTGTTCGATTTGATTCTGCTGTTCCGGCTATCATAAATATCATAAATCCTATAATTGCAGGTATGTGTCCGGTAAATATAAACCAACCGTCTTTTTGTTGGGCAACTATTTCTGATAATTGAAGTGTTCCTGCTAATACTGCAATTGTAACTACTACCATTCCTGTTGACAGTTCGTAGCTAATCATTTGTATACCGCTACGCATACCTCCAACTAATGAATATTTGTTATTACTTGCCCATCCTGCAAGGAAAATTCCTATAACTCCTATTGATGATACTGATGTAATAAAAAATACTCCGATATTAATATCAAATGCTTGCAATTCCATAGAGAAAGGTAAAACTGCCAATGCCATTAGTGCTGTAACTATTACAAAATATGGTGCTAATTGATATAAATAATGGTCTCTTTTGTTGGTCCCGGTAAGTTCTTTGGTTACTAATTTTAGGGCATCAGCAAGGGTTTGAAACATTCCCATAGGGCCTCTTCGGTTTGGTCCTAATCTGAGTTGGAAAAATCCGGCAACTCTTCGTTCTAACCATACTAAAAATAAGCCTAAGATTGCAAATACTCCTAAGTATATTGCTGCAATAATTACTAACTCTGTATAAAATGCCACGTTTTTAGGCATATATTTGGTTAAAAAATCTGTAATTATAGTTAAAGTAATCATATTGTTTTTTTTTATCTGTCAATATCTGGAACAACCACATCAATGGTTGAAAAGTTAACAACTAAATCGGCTATTTTTGTTCCTTTGCTCATTTCGTTTAATCCGTGAATATTAGCAAAGCTTGGCGAACGGAATTTAACTCTATAAGGTGTTTTGTCGCCTTTACTCATTACGTAAACGCCTAAATCGCCACGTGCTGTTTCTACTCTTTGAAGGTATTCTCCTTCCGGTAGTTTTATAACGGCTTTTGTTTTAACTCTGTGTTCTCCCTCGGGTATTTTATCGACTAGTTGTTTTAAAATTCGCAACGATTCCCACATTTCTAATATTCTCACTTTGTATCTTGCAAATGCATCGCCTGTGTTCATTAATATTTCGTCAAATTCTACTTTGTTGTAGGCACTGTATGGGTATTTTTTTCTAATGTCGCAGGCAAATCCAGATGCTCTTGCTGTTGGTCCGTTAAGTCCGAATGCTATGGCTTGTTCTTTGGTTATTATACCTATTCCTTCGGTTCTTTTTCTAAATATTACGTTGTCAGAAAGTAGTCTGTCGTATTCAGGTAATTTTTTTTCAAAGTGTGTAATAAAGTCTTTTACTCTTTTAACAAAGTTTTGGTGTATGTCGTACCGCAAGCCTCCAATAACGTTGTAATTCATTGTAAGTCTTGCTCCACAAGTTTCTTCGAAAATGTCGTTTATTAGTTCTCTGTCTCTAAAAGCATACATAAATGTTGTTAAAGCTCCTGTATCCATTCCCATAACTCCCCACCATAGTTGGTGTGATGCTAATCGGGTAAGTTCGGACATCATTGTTCTAATTACTTTTATTCTGTCGTTAACTTCTATACCTAGTGCTTTTTCTACAAGTAATGCAACTGCTTCGTTATTCATGTGTGACGATAGATAATCTAATCTATCGGTTAAATGAATAATTTGTTTATATGATATATGTTCGCACATTTTTTCTATGGAACGGTGTATGTATCCTAATACAGGTTCCACATCAAGAATTTCTTCTCCGTTAAGTTTAAGTACCATTCTCATTACACCGTGTGTAGCTGGGTGCTGTGGTCCCATATTAAGGAAATATTCTTGTGTGCGTATTTTATCTGCTAAAAATTCTTGATTTTCCATCTTTTATCTTGTTAGCATATTAAATTCGTCTTTATAATCTTTTCGTAACGGCCATCCTATCCAATTTTTGTCTAAGAATATTCTTCTAAGATTTTTGTGTCCGTTAAATTTTATTCCAAAAAAGTCGTAAACTTCGCTTTCGTTATAGTAGGCAGCCGACCAGATATCGGATATTGTATCGATATTAGGATTTTCGCGATCGCTTGTTTTTACTACCATTTCTATCATGTGTTTTTTTGTTGTTGATTCTAAATGGTATATAACGCCTAATTCTTTGCCAAAATCAACACCTGTAACCATAAATAGATAATCGAATGCTGTATCGTTGTTATCTTTTAGCTTTTGAGATATTTCTCGCAATTCGTTTGGTTGAACTTCAACAATAAGGTATTCTGAACCTTCTTCTTTAAAGGTAATATTATTAGACCAATTATTTATTATATTTTTTAGTTCTTCTTTTGTCATAATTCAAATTATTTAGTTTTACCTTCGTCAAAACCGTCTATTGGGTTGTGTTTATCGCGATAAGCCATGCTTTCGTTAGTAATTTTTTCTTGCAATTCAAACATTGCATCTAAGAGTGCTTCTGGTCTGGGAGGGCAACCGGGAACGTAAACATCTACGGGAATAACGTGGTCGGCTCCTCTAACTACGGAATATGAATTGTAATAAAATGGTCCGCCTGATACTGCACAAGCTCCCATTGCAACTACGTATTTTGGCTCTGCCATTTGGTCGTATAATCTACGTAATACCGGAGCCATTTTTACTGTAATTGTTCCTGCAATAATAATAACGTCAGCTTGTCGTGGTGTTGGACGTGCTACTTCGAAACCAAATCGGGACCAATCGTGTCGAGCTGCTCCAGTTTGCATCATTTCTATTGCACAACAACTTGTTCCAAAATATAGAGGCCAAAGTGAGTGTTTTCGTCCCCAATTAATGAGACTATCTAGTTTTGTAACTACTATATTGCCTCCGTTACCTGCAGGTATTATTTCTCCGGGAAAATCTTTAAGATTTTCGTCTTGATTTTTATTTTTTACGTCTATTCCCATCTTAATGCTCTTTTTTTCCATGCATAAAGTAATCCTATACCTAGTATTACTAAAAAGATTAATATTTCAATAAATGCGGCTACTCCAAATCCTTTAAATATTACTGCCCAAGGTAATAAAAATATTACCTCTACATCGAAAATCAAGAATATAATGGCAAATAGGTAATACCCTACTTTAAATTGTATCCAAGTTTTTCCTATTGTTGGAATACCGCTTTCGTATGGTTCTTGTTTTGCTTTATTGTCTGATTTGTACGATGCTAATCTGGCAAGAAAATTTGCTATTAAAATTAATGCTACTCCTGCTATTGGAAATACTAATAATGCTTCTAAACCCATTTTATAGTAATTTAAACATTTATATATGTACTTTGTTTTTTAAATTGCCCAAAAGTAATTTTTTATTTTATTTTTTGCAAACAATTTTATATGTGTAATGTGGTTAATGTATTGTAAAACATTTTTATTGTATTATATAGTTTTGTAATATAATATTATTTTGAGTATTAATCATGCAATGTTATAAATTAACTTATATATTATTTATGCTTGTAGTTTTTATTTAGTTTAATTTTAAATTACTTTTTTTTTGCTAAAATAATTTAGCAAATTGCATGAGGTATGTTTTTATAAATTGGTTAATGTCTCCGTCCATAACTGCATCGACATTTGATGTTTCGTATTTTGTTCGCAAATCTTTAACAAGTTTGTATGGGTGTAAGATATAGTTTCGTATTTGCGAGCCCCATTCGATTTTCATTTTTGAGTCTTCGATTTTTGCTTGTTCTTCTTGTTGTTTTCTGAGTTCCAGCTCGTATAGTTGTGATTTTAAAAGTCGCATTGCATTTTCTTTATTTTTTAGTTGTGAACGTGTTTCGGTATTTTCTACTGTTATTCCTGTTGGTATGTGTTTTAATCTTACTCCTGTTTCTACTTTGTTTACATTTTGACCTCCGGCTCCTCCCGAGCGAAATGTGTCCCAACTAATATCTGAAGGGTTTATGTTTATTTCTATTGTGTTGTCGATTACGGGTGATACAAAAACCGAAGCAAAAGATGTGTGTCGCCGGTTTGCCGTATCAAATGGCGATAGACGAACTAAACGGTGTACTCCGTTTTCTGATTTTAAATATCCATAAGCATATTCTCCTGTAAATTCTAATGTAACTGTTTTTATTCCTGCGTCGTCGCCTTTTTGGTAGTCTAATATTTTTGTTTTATAATTGTTTTTTTCGCCCCAACGCATATACATTCGCATTAGCATTTCTGCCCAATCTTGGCTTTCGGTTCCTCCTGCTCCGGGGTTTATTTTTAATATTGCTCCTAAAGTGTCTTCTTTTTTGCGAAGCATATTTTTTAATTCTAATTTTTCGATAAGTTGTAAGCAGGTTTTATATTGATTCTCGACTTCGTCGGTTGAGGCTTCGCCTTCTTTTTCGAAGTCGGATAAAATTATTAAATCGTCGAGTTCCGATTCTATTTTTTCGAAATCGTTTATCCAAGATTTAATTTTTGATATTTCTTTTAATTTTTCTTGTGCTTTTTTTGCATCGTTCCAGAAATCGTTATCTTGGGTTAATTCTTCTTTTTTTGCAATTTCGTTTTTTTTATTGTCTATGTCAAAGATACCTCCTTAGAGCATCTTTTCGTTTAATTAAGTTTTTTATTAATTCGGTATTAAACATAAATTAATTTTCTTTTGTTAAAACTTCTATTGCTTTTTTTACGGTTTTATCGTCAAAATTTAAAATCGGGTAAAATCCTTTGTCGTTTAAAATATTGCGGGATATATACGCTGTTGTATAATTTGTTATTATATTTTTTGATTTTGTATAATCGTCAATTATTTTTATGCTGTCGGTTTTGCAGTAATTTATAAATTTTTTAAAAATGTTTTGTTTTAATAAGTGGTTATATAGTTTTTTATAGTCTTTAAATTTGTTTAGTTCTTTACGGTGTGTATCGGTATAATCAAAAGCAAATTTATAAATAAGTCCTTGGTTTATAATTTCGGTTAAAAATTTTGACGAAAAGCTTGTATCTATAGGAATAAATATGTCGGGCATAATTCCTCCGCCTCCGTAAACTATTTTTCCTTTTGGGGTTTTATATTTTAGCGAGTCGGGAAAATGTATGCTGTCTTTTTCGGAAAATTCTCCGTGTAAAAAACGGTTACCTATATCGAGTTCGTAGTTTTCGTATCCGTCTTTATATGGTTTTTGTATGCATCTGCCTGTTGGTGTATAGTAACGTGCAACTGTAAGGCGAATGCCTGATCCGTCTTTGAACATAATTGGTTCTTGCACTAATCCTTTTCCGAACGAGCGGCGGCCTATTACTATTCCTCTATCGTTATCTTGAATAGCTCCTGTTACTATTTCGCTTGCCGATGCTGTCCATTCGTCGATTAATATGGCTACGGGTGTATTTTTAAGGTATCCTTTTTTTGTTGATTTATAGTATTCTATTGGTTGGTTTCGCCCTTTTGTAAATACTATTGTTTTGTTTTCGGGCAAAAATTCATCGGCAATGTTTATTGCTGCATTTAAAAATCCGCCGCCGTTTCCTCGTAAATCAAGGATTATTTTTTTTAATCCTTGTTTTTTTAATTTTTTTATTGCTTTTAAAAATTCGTTATATGTTGTTCCTGCAAATTTGCTTATTTTTATGTATCCTATATTTTTATTAATCATATATGCTACATCTACACTATAAAGAGGTATTTTGCCTCTGGTAATTGTAAAATCGATTGTTTTTTTTGTGTTTCTACGTTTTACGGATACTTTAACTTTTGTATTGCTTGGACCTTTTAGTTTTTTTACTACATCGTTGCTTTTAATTTTAATACCGGCTACAATTGTATCGTTAATTTTTATTATACGGTCGCCGGCTTTTATTCCTACTTTTTCAGACGGTCCGCCTGAAATAGTATTTATAACAACTATAGTGTCATGTTGTATGTTAAATTGTATTCCTATACCGTCGAAGTTTCCAACAAGTGGTTCGTTTACTTCTTCCATTTCTTTTTTCGGAATATAAACCGAGTGAGGGTCGAGTTGCTTTAATATTTCGGGTATTGCTTTTTCTTCTATCTCGGGTATCGAGACAGAATCGACATAATTTTGGCTGATATATTCAAGTATTAGACTTAATTTATCGGCTTTGGGAATATTAAAGTTTATATTGTCGGATAATGTGTTTTTGTTAAGTGAGTTTATTTTGTTTCCTATTAAAATTCCTATTATTAATAGTGCCGAGAATATAATAGGTAGAATTATTGTATATGTTTTGTTTTTATATGACATTTAAATATTTTTTATGTGTTTGATTTCGATATTTGCTCTTTTTAATAGTTCGAGTCCTTCGGCATTATGATATTTTTCGTTAAAAACTACACGTTTAATTCCTGATTGTATTATTAGCTTAGAGCATTCAATACATGGTGATGTTGTTACGTATAAT
>JALSQC010000031.1 GCA_026985625.1 Bacteroidales bacterium
TATTTGGAAAGTTAATCTAGTGGATGTAAACGGAGTTCCTCACGAATATAAAGGAGTTGTTGTTGTTAACAGATAATTAAAAAATCCCGTAAAATTTACGGGATTTTTTTGTGGGCCCACATGGGCTCGAACCATGGACCCCCTGATTATGAGTCAGGTGCTCTAACCAGCTGAGCTATGGGCCCTGCAATTAAAAGTAAAATTTTATTACTTTTGTAGGGACTGCAAAAATATAAAAAAATAAAACATACAAAAATTATTTTAATGATTAATTTACATAAAATTAAAAATATAATATTTGACCTTGGTGGTGTTGTATTAAATATTGATTATGAGATTACTATAAATGAGTTTAAAAAACTTGGCTTGTTAAATTATGATAAGTTGTTTACAAAACTTAGCCAAAATAAAATATTTGATTTGTTGGAAACCGGAGAAATATCACCAAATGTGTTTATAAACGAATTAAAAAATATTACAAATAAAAAAATAAATGATAACGAAATTATAGATGCATGGAATGCTATGTTGCTTGATTTTCCAAAGCAACGTATAGAACTTTTAAAAAAATTAAAACAAAAGTATAGAACTTTTTTACTTAGTAATACTAACGAAATTCATTTAAAAGCATATAATAAAATATTGTTTGATACTTTTAAAATTAAAGATTTATCAGGTATATTCGAAAAAGAATATTATTCGCATATTATTGGAATGCGAAAGCCTGATTTGCAAATTTTTAAGTTTGTGTTAGCCGAAAACAATCTTAATCCTAACGAAACATTGTTTATAGACGATTCGCCTCAACATATAGCATCTGCAAAAAAGATAGGAATAAATGCATACCATTTAACAAATAACGAAACTATTTGTGATATATTTATGTCTGATAATTTATAAAAATATAATTATTTTATTTTTTTGTAAACCTGATATTTTAATTGATTAAAAAGTTTTAATTCTTTGCCAAAAATTGCTTCGTGTAAACCAATAATTAAAAATCCGTTTTTATTTATTTTCTCGTAAAAGTATCTAAAAATCTTATTTTGTAGGTTTAAATCAAAATAAATAAGAACATTACGACAAAAAATAATATCAAATTTTTTATCTGTAAAATCGGTTTGCTTTACTAAGTCGTGAATAAAATATTTTGGCTTTTTTAATAAATTTGGTTTTATGCTTACAATGTCTTTACTAAAGTTTATGTCGAAATATTTCGATTTTATTTTATCACTGTTGTCAAAGACTTTTGATAAATTTTCATTAAAAGTTTCGTTAAGAAAAAGTTTATATTTTCCGTTTTTTGCTTTTTGTATAATATCAGTATTTAAATCGCTACCGTAAAAATTTGCATTATCTAAAATATTATTTTCGGCCAATAAAATCATCATCGAGTATAACTCTTGTCCATTAGAACAGCCTGCATGCCAGATGTTTATGTTTTTTTTGTGTTTTATATATGGCAAAACAGATTTTTTAATAAAATTCCATAAATCGGGATCTCTAAAAAATTCGGTTGTATTTACGGTAATATCTTTAACAACTTTTTCTAAAAAATCTTTATTATTTTGTAGTTTTATACAAAGTTCATTAACAGTAATTTTATATTCGGTAATTATTCTTGTTAATCGACGATTTAACGATTTTCTTGAATAATTGCTAAAGTCATAATTAGAATTATTTTTTATTGATGTTATTATTCTTTCAACTGTTTTAGGGTCTAATGTCATTATTTACTTATTTTCTTGAATACTGATCTCTGAAAAATTAATATTATAAGAACTCCTATTGTTATTGCCGAGTCGGCTAAATTAAAAACCGGCCTAAAAAATATAAATTGTTCTCCTCCCCAAATAGGAAACCAGGTGGGAAAATGTCCCGATAATATAGGAAAATATAACATATCAACAACTTTTCCGTGTAAAAACGATGCGTATCCTCCATCTTTTGGAAATAATGTTGCTATTTTGTAATAACTATCGTTAAAAATTATACCGTAAAATAAACTGTCTATAATATTGCCTACTGCTCCTGCAAATATTAACGATAAACTGTAAATAAAACCTGTTTTTTTATTTGATTTTATAAGTTTTATAATGTAGTAACCTATAGCAAATACTGCAATTATACGAAACGAGCTTAATAATATTTTGCCAAAGTTTCCGCCAAATTCCATTCCAAAAGCCATTCCGTTATTTTCGGTAAAATGTATTATAAACCAGTTGCCAAATATATGGTTTTCTTGTCCTAAAAACATGTGGGTTTTAACCCATATTTTTAATGTTTGGTCTAATGTTAGAACTAATATTATTAGAAATAACGACTTGTAAATTACAGGTATTTTTTTAAAAAAACTCATTTAATTTTATAATTGTGGCTACAAAAATAAAAAAATGATTAAGATTTTACCTTAATCATTCTTTAAAATAATATAACAAAAAAAAATTATTGCCGTCTTTTTGCTTCTATGCTTAGTGTTGCATGTGGTACTGCTCGTAATCGTTCTTTTGATATTAGTTTGCCTGTTTCACGACAAATACCGTAAGTTTTGTTTTCGATACGTATTAAAGCAGCTTGCAGATGTTGTATAAATTTAAATTGACGCTGAGCTAATCTGCCGGCTTCTTCTTTTGATAGAACGGCGGCACCTTCTTCTAAAACTTTAAAAGTTGGCGATGTATCTTGTGTGTCGTTGCCATCGCTGTTATTTATTGTTTTTTTTAGTAACTCGTAATCTTCTTTTGCTTTTTCGAGTTTTTGTAAAATAAGCTCTTTAAATTCCTGTAATTCTTCGTCGGAATATCTTGTTTTTTCAGCCATTTTTTCTCCTTTCTTAATTTTAATTTCTTGATATAAAAATTTTTGTTTCAATATTATTGTCAATTTCTACGTTTTTTGCTTCGTTTTGTTCTATTTTATCGATTAATTTAATAGAATTTGCCAATGTTTGACTTGCAATATAATCACTAAAATTAATAATTGCATCATTTATTTCAGGTTTTTTTTCGACTAATATTGATATTTTATCTGTAACATCAAAATTGTTATCTTTTCGTAGATTTTGTATACGGTTAATAAACTCGCGGGCAATACCTTCTTGTCGCAATTTATCGGTAACGGTAATGTCAAGAGCTACGGTAATGTTATTGTCGGTAGATACTAACCAACCCGGTATATCTTGCGATGATATTTCTACGTCGTTAAGTGTAATTTTTATTTTTTTATTATCTATCTCTATTTCGTGATATCCGGTTTTTTCGATTTTTGATATTTCGTCTTGTGTAAAATTGTTTATTGCTGCCGAAATTAGTTTCATTTGTTTTCCGTATTTTGGACCTAATATTTTAAAGTTAGGTTTTATTTTTTTTATTAAAACATCTGAATTTTCGGGTAAATATTCTATTTCTTTTACGTTTATTTCCGACAAGATAAGGTTGCTTACTTTTTTTAATTGTTCTTTAAAGTTATTGTCTAAAACCGGAATCATAATTTTTTGTAACGGTTGTCTAACTTTTAAATTAACTTTTCGTCGCAAACCTAGAACCATAGACGATATTTTTTGTGCTATTTCTTGACGTTGTTCTAACGATTTATCTATTAGATTGTTGTTGTATTTTGGAAAGTTTGATATATGAACCGATTTATTATCGCGGTTTGTTGCTTGTGTTAGGTCGCGATATAGTTTGTCGGAATAAAACGGTGCTATTGGCGACATTAATTTTGCAATTGTTTCTAAACAGATATATAGTGTTTGATATGCCGATATTTTATCGTTGTTGTATTCGCCTCCCCAAAATCTTTTACGGTTTAAACGGACATACCAGTTGCTTAGATTTTCGGTAACAAAGTTTTGTATTTCGCGTCCTGCTTTTGTGGGTTCAAAGTTTTCGTAATGTTTTTTAACGTTTTTAATTAATGTGTTTAATAACGATATTATCCATTTGTCTATTTCTTGACGTTTATTTACAGGTATTTCGGGTTCTGTAAAATTAAAGTTATCTATGTTTGCATAAAGAGCAAAAAATGAGTATGTATTGTATAGTGTTCCAAAAAATTTTCGTTTTACTTCGTCAACTCCTGCAATGTCAAATTTAAGATTGTCCCAAGGCTGTGCATTTGTTGTCATATACCAGCGTAGCGGGTCGGAGCCGAATTTTGTTATTGTATCAAACGGGTCAACGGTATTTCCTAAACGTTTAGACATTTTTTGTCCGTTTTTATCTAAAACTAATCCGTTAGATATAATATTTTTAAAGGCTACGCTATCAAAAAGCATTGTTGCAATTGCATGTAATGTAAAAAACCAACCTCGTGTTTGATCAACTCCTTCGGCAATAAAATCTGCCGGATAAAATTTGTTTTTATCAATAAGCTCTTTGTTTTCGAAAGGATAATGTAGTTGTGCGTAAGGCATTGCTCCGCTATCGAACCAAACGTCTATTAAATCTTTTTCGCGGGTAAGTATTTTACCGTTGTCTGATACAAGTAAAATATCGTCAACATAAGGGCGATGTAGGTCAATTTTTTCGTAGTTTTCTTTGCTATAGTCGTCAACAATAAATCCTTTTTCTTTTAAAGGATTTGTTTTCATTACTCCTGCTTTTATCGATTTTTCTATTTCGTTATATAGTTCTTTAACCGAACCTATACATTTTTCTACGGTTTTATCTTCGCTAATCCATATAGGCAAAGGAGTTCCCCAGTATCGTGAGCGAGAAAGGTTCCAATCTTGCAAATTTTCTAACCATTTGCCAAATCGTCCTGTTCCTGTCGATTGTGGTTTCCAATTTATAGTTTCGTTTAGACGTGACATTCTTTCTTTATACTCGGTTGTTTTTATAAACCAACTGTCGAGAGGATAATAAAGAACAGGTTTGTCGGTTCGCCAACAGTGGGGATAGTTATGAGTGTGTTTTTCGATTTTAAATGCTTTATTTTCTTTTTTTAGCATTACCGATATGTCGATATCAAGTGTTGTTTCGGAGTTTTTTAATGATTCGTCGTAATCGTTTTTAACATATCTGCCGGCATAGTTTGTGTATAGGTCGGTATTTACAAATTTTTTAACAAAGTTGTTGTCTAACTCGTTAATTTTAAAGAATTTTCCTTTTTTATCGACCATAGGTTGGCGTGTTCCTTCGTTATCGATTAAAATAAGCGGAACAATTCCTGCTTCTTTTGCAACTCTGTTGTCGTCGGCACCAAAAGTTGGGGCTATATGAACAATTCCTGTTCCGTCTTCGGTTGTAACATAGTCTCCTAATATAACTCTAAAAGCATCACCGTCGGGTTTAACCCAAGGTATTAATTGTTGGTAATAAATATCGGTTAGTTCTGAGCCTTTGTATTCGTTTATAATTTTAAAAGGTATTTTTTTATCGCCTTGTTTATAATCGTTTAACGATAAATCTTTATTTTTTTGATTAAAATAAGCCGACAAACGGTCTTTTGCCAATAAAACAACAATTGCTTTTGATGTGTATGGATTATATGTTGCTACTTTTACATAAGTGATGTTTTTGCCTACTGCTAATGCGGTGTTCGATGGTAGTGTCCATGGTGTTGTTGTCCATGCAAGAAAAAATACGTCGTTAAAATTGTCGGGATTATTTTCGAAAAGTTTTGCCGATTTTTCGTTTTTTATTATTTTAAATTGAGCAACTGCCGTAGTATCTTTAACATCGCGATAGCAACCAGGTTGGTTAAGTTCGTGAGTGCTTAATCCTGTTCCTGCTCCGGGTGAGTATGGTTGTATGGTGTATCCTTTGTAAAGTAAGTTTTTATTGTATAATTGTTTTAAAAGATACCATAATGTTTCGATATATCGGTTGTCGTAGGTAATATACGGATCTGACATATCTACCCAGTATCCCATTTTTTGTGTTAAGTTTTCCCAAATATCGGTAAATTTTAAAACGTCTTTACGGCAAGCGTTATTGTAATCGTCAACTGATATTTTTTTTCCTATATCGTTTTTTGTGATACCTAATTTTTTTTCTACGCTTAATTCAACCGGTAGTCCGTGTGTGTCCCAGCCTGCTTTACGTTTTACTTTGTAACCGTCTAAAGTTTTGTAACGGCATATTATATCTTTAATGGTTCGTGCCATTACATGGTGAATGCCCGGTTTGCCGTTTGCCGATGGTGGACCTTCGTAAAAAACAAAGTCGGGACTTTTGCTGCGACTGTTTATGCTTTGTTCAAAAGTGTTTTCGTTTTGCCATATTTCTAAAACTTCTTTGTTTATTTCTGATAAATCGAATTTTTTATATTCCGAAAATTTTTTACTCATAACTTAAATAATTTTTCTTAAAAATTTAGCAAATATATATTTATTATGGTGTTAATACAAAAATAAAATATTTAAAATTACAAAACTTCTGCAACAACAAAGGTGCTGCCTCCTACAAAAACTACATCGTTGGGTGTTGATTCTTGTTTTGCAGATATAAAGGCGTTGTTTACCGATGTAAATGTTTTAAAGTTAAGTTTTTTGCTTTTGGCATATTTTGCTATAATATCTACATTTAGTCCTCGTGGGATATTTGCTTTTGCAAAATAAAATTTTGCATCTTGCGGAAATAAATCTAATAAATTACTAAAATTTTTATCGTTTACAAAACCTAATACTAAATGCAATTGTTTGTATGGTGTGTTTTTTAGTTGTTTTACAATTGCTGATATTCCGTCGAAATTATGACCTGTATCGCAAATAATTTTAGGGTTGTTACTTAGAATTTGCCATCGTCCTTTTAATCCTGTATTTTTTATTATGTTTTGTAATCCTTTTTTTATGTTGTTGTCGGTAATTTTTAATTTTTGTTTTAGCAAATCAATTGTTTTTATTGTTGTAATTAAGTTTTGTTTTTGATAGTCGCCAAGTAAATCTATCAGGTAGTTTTGTTGTTGTTTTTTTTGCAAATCGGTTAAAAAAATATTTTGTAAATTGTTTGTAGTAATTAACGAGTAATTAATTTTATATGATTTATCGGCAAAATAAATATCGGAGTTTGTAGTTTTGGCTTTTTGTTTAAAAATATTATATGTTTCGTCTTGTGTCTTACCAATAATAACGGGAATATTTTTTTTTATTATTCCTGCTTTTTCGCTTGCAATTTTTTGTAATGTTTGTCCTAAAAATTGAGTATGGTCTTTTCCTATGTTTGTTATTACCGATATTAATGGGTTTATAACATTTGTAGAGTCTAAACGTCCTCCCATACCAACTTCTATAACAGCAATATCAACATTTTGTTTTGCAAAAAAATCGAAGGCCATAAAAACAGTCATCTCAAAGAATGAAGGTTTTATTTGTTCGATAATATTTTTAGTATTTTTTATAAAATCTACGACAAATTTTTTTGGTATTTTTTTTCCGTTAATTTTTATTCTTTCGCTAAAATCTTTTAAGTGTGGCGATGTGTATAATCCAACTTTGTATCCTGCGGTTTGTAATATAGATGCCAACATGTGCGATACAGAGCCTTTGCCATTTGTTCCGGCTATATGTATGCTTTTAAATTTTTTATGCGGATTGTTTAAATAATTATCAAACAATATGGAGTTTTTAAGGTCGGCTTTGTATGCGGCAGCTCCCTGACGCTGATACATAGGGAGTTGCCTAAACATAAAATCGAGTGTTTGTTTGTAATCCAAAATTATTTTTTCTTTTTATTGTTAAAATCTAACATTCGTTTTTTCCATTCTTTTGTTTGCGACAGATATGCAAAATTATCGGCAGCATACATTTTTTGAACTTCTATATCTTTTTGTAACAGGTTGTTTATAGTTTTTTTTGTATAAAAAATAGCTGTATCGTTTCCTTCTAAAATTTGATTAGCAATTTTATAAGTTTCATCAATTAATAAATTTTTTTCTACCACTTTATTTACAAGGCCTATTAATTTTGCTTCGGAACTGTCGACTATTCGTCCGGTAAGCAATAAATCTCGAGATTTTCCAACGCCTATTAGTGCATTTAAATAAGCAGTGCAAGTTACAGGTAAAATTGCTCCCAATTTTATTGCAGGAAATCCTATTTTTGCAGTATCTGCCATTATTCTGTAATCGCAAGCACTAGCGTATCCAAATCCGCCACCCAAAGCAAATCCGTTTATAGCTGCAATTGTGGGTTTTGGAAAATTAAATATTTTTTCGGATGTTGATTCTAAAAGAATGGCAAAATCGTGAGCATCTTCTATATCTTTAAAATTAATTAGTGCCGATAAATCTACTCCCGACGAGAATGATTTCTCGCCTGCTCCCGAAATTATTAACAAACGTAAATCTTTATTATTTTTTTCGTAATCTAATAAGTTTGATAATTCGGTTAAAAGTTCTGTATTAAAAGCATTATGTTTTTTTGGACGATTAAATTTTAATAATCCAATGTTGTTTTTAACATTATATTCCAGATTTGTCATTTTGTTAAAATTTATAATTATTAATAATATTATTGATATTTTATGCAAACATTTTTATGCTAAAAAATATTTGTTTATTGTTTTTGTTAAACAAATATTAATTATTAAATAAGTTCAAAGATATTTAAAATTTTTTCTTAAATTTAACTTTTTAAAAATTTAATAATTATGAAAATAGCCACTCTTTTGATATTTATATTGTTAGTTCCATTTATCGGGTTGTCTCAAAATCATAGTCAATATATTTCAAATCTCGAAAAAGATGCAAAAGCAAGTATGGGAGACGAGAATTATTCTTTAGCTTTAGATAAATACAAAAAACTTTTAAAATTAAAACCCGATAACGAATTTTATAATTATCAATACGGAAAATGTGCTGCTATTTCGTCAAAACATATAAAAAGCGGTATTTATTGTTTGGAAAAAGTTAAAAATTCGCCAAAAATTAATGTAGATTTATACTATTATTTAGGTCAACTTTATTTATACTCTTATAAATTCCAGAAAAGTATTGCCAGCGAAAAAAAATTTATCGAAAAAGAAAAGACTAAAGAAAAACCCGATGCACAAAAAATTAAATATGCAAATCATTTTATCGATCAGTGTAAAAATGCACAAGCTCTAATGAAAAATCCCGTAAAAATAACATTTAAAAATTTAGGTCCAAATATAAATTCATCGCAAAACGATTATAATCCGTTTGTTCCGGCTGACGAATCGTTTTTAATTTATACATCAAATAAAAGTTTTGATTCCGATTACGGAGTATTTGTGTCTAATATTTATACATCATATCCTACCGATTCGGGTTGGACATTTGCAAAACCTGCAAAAAAAGTAAATACCTACGACAACGAAGTTTTGTATTCGATATCACCCGATGGCAAAAATGTTTTAATAGGACAGGGATTAGACGATGCAATGGATATTGTTCATGTTTTACATAAAGGAAAATCGTTTAAGCCCGATGAACTTAATCCTATTTTTGGTTATGTAAACTCAAAATATCTAGAGACCGGAGCTACCATTACAAACGATAAAAAAACTATTTATTTTTCCAGCACACGCGAAGGAGGCAAGGGAGGTTCCGATATTTATATGATGAAACTACAACCTAATAACGAGTGGAGTAAACCCTTAAATATTACAGAGTTAAACACTCCTTACGATGATATTCTGCCAAATTTGTCTGCCGACGAAAAAAAATTATATTTTGCCTCGCAAGGACACAACTCTATGGGAGGATTTGATATTTTTGTATCAACTTGGGACGAAGAAAATAATAAATGGGGAAGCCCCGTAAATCTTGGCTATCCTATAAATACTGTTAAAGATAATATGACAATTTGTTTTCCTAATGATAAAAAACATGCTTACATATCGGCAATAAGAAAAGGTGGCGAAGGAGGATTGGATATTTATCGTATTACGTTTAACGATGTTGACGAACGTTATACAATTTTAAAAGGAACAATACATATTGGCGATGCACATGCAAATAAATTATACGAAAAATCAGATGGAGATATAGAAGTGTCGATTATGGATAAAGACGATAACCTTTACGGAAAATATACAGTTAATAAAAAAAGCTATTTTATAGCGGCTTTACCAAAAGGAGATTATATATTAAAAGTCGAAATAGCCGATAAAAACATATTATACAATAAAAATATATCAATAAAAGATAAAAACGAATATGTATTTGAGAAAAAAATAGATATTTATCTTAAATAAAAAAATAAAATTATAAACACATGAAATTAAACCTTAAAAACCCTTTAATTTTTTTTGACTTAGAAACTACTGGTATAAATATAGTAAGCGATAGAATAGTAGAAATATCTATGATAAAAGTTAATCCTAACGGTAGCGAAGAGGAACAAACCTATAGAATTAATCCGGAGATGCCTATACCAAAACAAGCATCAGAGATTCATGGAATATATGATGACGATGTAAAAGATAAACCAACATTTAAACAAATAGCAAAACAACTTGCCAAATTTTTTGAAGGTTGCGATATTGCAGGATATAACTCAAATCGTTTTGACGTGCCATTATTAGCAGAAGAATTTTTGCGTGCCGATATCGACTTTGATATGAAAAATCGTAAATTTATTGATGTTCAGACAATATTTCATAAAATGGAACAACGAACACTTGTTGCAGCATATAAATTTTATTGTAACGAGGATTTAACCAACGCCCATAGTGCAAGTGCCGATACACTTGCAACGTATAAAGTTCTTAAAGCCCAACTCGATAGATATGATAACCTTGAAAATAATGTTGATTTTTTATATAAATTTTCGTCGCAAAATAAAAATGTAGATTTTGCCGGGCGAATAATATATAACGATAAAGGCGAAGAAATTTTTAATTTCGGAAAATACAAAGGACAAAAAGTCGAAGATATTTTTGAAAAAGATAAGGGATATTACTCGTGGATACTTAATAGCGATTTTCCGCTTTACACAAAAAAAATACTTACAAATATTAAACTACGTAGTTTAAATAAATAATTTTAATCTTGATATTATTGCGTAAAATATTAATACTTGTTTTATTTAGTGTATTTGTAAATACAAGCTTTGCAAAAACAACTATAGATTCTTTAAAATCTGATATAAAAAAATACAATATTACTGATACAAATTATGTAAATACTTTACTTGATATTGTGTCGGAATATTACTCGATAAATACCGACTCGGCAATAAAATATGCAATACAAATTGAAAAAATATCAAAAAAAAATAATTTTGATAAAGGATTAAGCGATGGATATGGTTGGCTTGGATATTTATATAACATAACAGGATATATACAAAAAGCTATTTATTATTACGAAAAACGATTAATTATAAATAAAAAAAATAATAATTATAAATCTCTTGCAACAACATACAATAATCTTGGATTAATATACGAAAACCAAGGAATAATAGAAAAAGCTATAGAATATTATCATAAAAGTTTAAAAATAAAAGAAAACCACAACCTAAAATCAGGTATAGCAAGCACATATAATAACATAGCTTATTTGTATCATAAACAAAAAAATTATAAAAAAGCCCTTGAATATTATAACAAAAGTCTTGAAATCTGTAAAAAAATAAACAATCAAAAATTAAAAGCAAGAATATTAAACAATATAGGGAACGTTTACGAAAAACAACAAAAAATTGATACAGCAATAATTTATTACAACAAAAGCTTAGACTTAGAAAAACAAAATAAAAATCAAGCAGGTATAGCAACCGAATACAATAATCTCGGTTTTATATATAAACAAAAAAAACAATATAAAAAAGCATTAGATTTTTTAAAGAAAAGCTTAAAAATACGTCGTAAACTAAACGATAAAAAACTAATTGCAATATCATTAAATAATATAGGAAATCTATATCTCGAAATAAATAAACTCGACAAAGCAAATTATTATGCAAAACAATCGTTTAATATATCAAAACAATTAGGATTTCCCGATAATATAAGAACATCGGCGCTATTGCTAAAAGATATTTGCGTAACCGAGGGACATCTCGACTCTGCTTACGTATATTATAACTTATACATTAAAATGCGAGATAGTTTGTATAACATTCAGAACCAAAATGCAACAATAGCACAAGAGTTTAGATATAAATATCAAAAAAAAGCCCTAACCGACTCTATAAACAATGCCAAAAGACAAGAAATTAAAGACCTTAAAATTAAAGAACAAAAATTAGAAATCGAAAAAGAAAAAAATTTTACTTACAGTTTGCTGGTTGGATTAATATTACTTGTTGCAATAATAATTATTTTAATAAGAGGATTTATTATAAAACAAAAAACAGCAAAAATATTAAAAGCACAACAACTCGAAATTGTCGAACAAAATAAAAAACTTACCGATAGTATCGTATATGCAAAAAAAATACAAACAGCAGTATTGCCCGACAAAGAGGTTCTAAATGTCTGTTTTAAAAACTATTTTATATTTTTTAAACCAAAAGATATTGTCTCGGGAGACTTTTATTGGATATCCGAAAACAATAAAAATACAGTAATAGCAGTTGCCGATTCAACCGGACACGGTGTTCCCGGAGCTTTTATGAGTATGCTTGGAATATCGTTTTTAAACGAAATTGTATTAAAACAGGGAATTTTAAAAGCAGGCAAAATTTTATCGGAGTTAAGAAATCAAATAATATTTTCCTTAAAACAAAAAGGAATATTTGGCGAACAAAAAGACGGTATGGATATAGCATTATTTATTTTAAATAAAACACAAATATCCGAAAACAAATACCATTGTCAGTTTGCCGGAGCCAATAACCCAATATACATTATATCAGACAGTAATATCGAAACAAAAAACCAAAAAAATAAAATAAACAAAATAAATATAAAAAATAACAAAGCAACATTATACGAAATAAAACCCGATAAAATGCCAATATCAATATATAACAAAATGGACGAATTTACTAATGTAGAACTTATTTTAAACAAAAACGATATTATTTATTTATTCTCAGATGGATTTGCCGACCAATTTGGCGGACCAAAAGGTAAAAAATTTAAATACAAAAAATTTAAAGAACTTTTGTTAAAAAACTCGCAGCTTGACCTTAACGAACAACACAAAATAATAGAAAAAACTTTTTACGATTGGAAAGGCAATTTAGAACAAGTTGATGACATATTAGTTTTAGGAATAAAAATATAAAACACAATATTATGAAAATAATAGCAGTAGGCAAAAATTATGCAAAACACGCAAAAGAAATGAATAGCGATATTCCATCAGAACCTGTAATATTTTTAAAACCCGAAACAGCACTTTTAAAAAACAACAACCCGTTGTATTACCCCGATTTTACCAAATTACTACATTACGAGACCGAACTTATATTTAGAATATGTAAAATAGGAAAAAATATAAATAAAAAATTTGCACATCGTTATTACGACAAAATAGGAATAGGCATAGACTTTACCGCACGTGACATACAAAACAGCCAAAAACAAAAAGGATTACCTTGGGAACTTGCAAAAGCATTTGATAACTCTGCGGCAATAAGCGAATTTGTTGATATATCAGAATACAAAAACATTAACAACATAAACTTTAGTCTCGATATAAACAAAAAAACAGTGCAAACAGGAAACTCAAACGATATGATTTTTAAAATAGACGAAATAATATCATTCGTATCAAAATACTTTACCTTAAAAATAGGAGATATAATATTTACAGGCACACCCGAAGGTGTTGGTGAATTAAAAATAGGCGACAAACTTTCGGCTAAAATTGAAGAAAAAGAATTATTAACTTGCGAAATAAAATAACTATGGACAAAAACTTATTTAGCGAATTTAAACCCGTATCTACCAAAGAATGGTTAGAAAAAATAAACAACGATTTAAAAGGAGCACCTTTCGATAAATTAATTTGGAAAACCATAAATAATTTTAACCTAAACCCATTTTATCGTAACGAAGATTTAAAAAACCTATCATATCTCGATAACATACCCGGCGAGTTTCCTTATAATAGAGGAAACAATATAAATTACAAGTGGTATATTAACGAAGAAATATCTTGTGAAGACATAAAAAAAGCAAACGCTTATGCAATAAAATTAATAAAAAACGGAATAACATCGCTAACATTTTATAACATAAAAAAACTCGATTTTGATACATTATTAAAAAATATCGACTTGTCAAAAATAGAGATAAACATAAAAATTAAAAATTCAAACCAACTGTTAACAACATTAAAAACATTACAAAAACTTAAACTTAACAACATAAAAGGTAGTTTTTTTTGCGATAATATTACCGATACACTATTTACATTAAAAACATTCTCCGACGAAGCAAAAAATAATCTTATAAACGCATACAAAATAATAAAAGATTTTAAAAACTACCGTCTTATTGCAATTAACGGAATAAATTTTACAAATGCAGGAACATCAACAACACAAGAAATAGCTTTTACAATATCGGCAGGAGTCGAATACATAAACTTTTTTACCGACAAAAAAATAAAAGCCGATGATATTATAAAAAAAATACAATTTAATCTTGGCATAGGCTCCGATTATTTTATCGAGATTGCAAAAATAAGAGCAATAAGATTTTTATGGGCAAAAATTTGCGAATCATACAAAGTAAAAAAACAAGACTCTAAAGTATTTATACATAGCCAAACATCAAATTTTAATAAAACCATATACGATAAATACGTTAATATTTTAAGAACAACAACCGAAGCAATGTCGGCAATAATAGGAGGAACCGATAGCCTTAATATTATAAATTTTGACAAAAATATGCCCGAAGATTCGGAATTTGCACAACGCATATCAAAAAACATACAAATAATTATTAAAGAAGAAGCATATTTCGACAAAATAACCGACCCGTCGGCAGGTTCATATTATATCGAAAATATTACCGATAAATTAATCGAAAAATCATGGGACCTATTTCTTGATATCGAAAACCAAGGAGGATTTTTATCAGCAATAGATAATAACTTTATTAAAACACAAATAACCGATATACAAACAAAACGTTTGAAAAACGTCGAAACCAGAAAAGAAATTGTTCTTGGAACAAATCAATACCCAAACTTATTAGAAAAAATCGAAACCCCTGAAAACATAAAAAGATATGAAAATAAAGGCTCTGTAAAAACATTTCGAAAATCACAAGAAATCGAAAAAATTAGACTAAAAACCGATAAATCATTATATACACCAAAAGTATATCTTTTTACATACGGAAATTTAGCTATGCGAAAAGCAAGAGCAATGTTTGCAACAAACTTTTTTGGAGTTGCAGGATTTAAAATTATCGATAATACAAAACCAAACAATATTATCGACGGAATTAACGAATTTAACAAAACAAAAGCCGATTTATTTGTAATTTGCAGCTCCGACGACGAATATCTAAAATTAGCAACAGAAATATCAAAAAAAATAAATCCCGACAAAATAGTAATAGCAGGTTATCCCAAAAATATTATTGACGACTTACAAAACCTTAAAATACAAAATTTTATACACACAAAATCAAACTTAGTAAAAGACCTTACAAAATATCAAAATCAAATTTTAAAAAATTAAAATTATAAACAAATGAAACCTGATTTCTCAAAAATAAATATAAAAACAACAGACAAAATAAACAAAAAACCCGATTTGCAAACATATTGGGAAACCCCCGAAAAAATAAAACTAAAGCAAACATTCTTTAAAGATGACATTGCAAACTTACATCATTTAAACTATGCTGCGGGCATACCACCATTTTTACACGGACCTTATTCGGCAATGTATGCAATGCGTCCTTGGACAATCAGACAATATGCAGGATTTTCAACAGCCGAAGAATCAAACGCATTCTACCGCAGAAACCTTGCTGCCGGACAAAAAGGCTTATCGGTAGCTTTTGATTTAGCAACACATCGAGGATACGATTCCGATCACGAAAGAGTTGTTGGCGATGTAGGAAAAGCAGGAGTTGCAATAGACTCGATATTAGATATGAAAATACTTTTCGACCAAATACCATTAGATAAAATGTCCGTATCAATGACAATGAATGGTGCGGTATTGCCGGTTCTTGCTTTTTATATTGTTGCAGGATTAGAACAGGGAGTAAAATTAGAACAACTAAGCGGAACAATACAAAACGACATATTAAAAGAGTTTATGGTTCGTAATACATATATATACCCGCCAAAAGCATCAATGAGAATTATATCCGATATTTTTGAATATACATCTAAAAATATGCCTAAATTTAACTCGATAAGTATATCGGGATACCATATGCAAGAAGCCGGAGCCACTGCCGATATAGAACTTGCATATACACTTGCCGACGGATTAGAATATTTGCGTGCAGGAGTAAAAGCAGGTATGGATATAGACTCTTTTGCCCCAAGATTATCATTCTTTTGGGCTATAGGAATGAATCATTTTATGGAGATTGCAAAAATGCGTGCAGGAAGATTACTATGGGCAAAAATTGTAAAACAATTTAATCCTAAAAATCCAAAATCGCTTGCTTTAAGAACACACTCCCAAACATCGGGGTGGAGCTTAACAGAACAAGACCCGTTTAACAATATAGCAAGAACATGTATAGAGGCAACAGCAGCAGCACTTGGACATACCCAATCGCTACATACAAATGCACTCGACGAGGCAATAGCCTTGCCAACCGATTTCTCGGCTCGTATAGCACGAAACACACAAATATATCTGCAAGAAGAAACAAATATATGCAAAGCCGTTGACCCTTGGGCAGGTTCATACTATGTCGAAAAATTAACACACGAAATAGCAAATAAAGCATGGAATTTAATTCAAGAAGTAGAAGAACTCGGGGGCATGGCAAAGGCTATAGAAACAGGTATTCCAAAAATGAGAATCGAAGAATCGGCTGCACGAAAACAAGCCAGAATAGATACAGGAAAAGACACAATTGTTGGAGTAAATAAATATAAATTAGAAAAAGAAGCACCTATAGATATTCTCGAAGTCGATAATACAGCTGTGAGAGAATCGCAAATAAAACGATTACAAAAACTAAAAGCCGAACGTAATAATAAAGAGGTCGAAAAAGCACTAAATGCAATTACTGAAGCATGTAAAACAAAAAAAGGCAATTTATTGGAACTATCGATAATTGCAGCTCAAAAAAAAGCAACATTAGGAGAAATATCTTATGCAATAGAAAAAATAGAAGGGAGGTATAAAGCCGTGATAAAATCAATTTCAGGAGTTTACTCGTCAGAGTCGGGCAACGATAAATCGTTTAAAAAAGCTCAAAAATTAGCAGAAAAATTTGCCGAACTTGAGGGACGTCAACCTCGAATAATGATAGCAAAAATGGGACAAGACGGACACGATAGGGGAGCAAAAGTAGTATCTACAGGATATGCCGATATAGGTTTTGATGTTGACATAGGACCATTGTTTCAAACACCGGCTGAGGCAGCAAAACAAGCTGTAGAAAACGATGTTCACGTTTTAGGAGTTTCGAGTTTAGCCGCAGGACATAAAACCCTTGTTCCGCAAGTTATTAACGAACTTAAAAAACTTGGACGTCCCGATATAATGGTAATAGCGGGAGGTGTTATACCACCACAAGATTATAAATTTTTGTATGATGCCGGAGTTGTAGGAATATTTGGACCGGGAACATCGGTGTCCGATGCTGCAATACAAATTCTTAATATCTTGTTAGAAACTTTTAAATAAAAACAAATTAAAATAAAAATTAAATTATAATTTTGATAAATATTTAATTAACTAAAAACATAAAAAATATGACACAAGAACAAAAATCAAATGCAGGACAAGGTCTTGGCATAGCAGGATTTATTTTAGGTATTATAGCATTAATTATTTCGTGGATTCCTTGCTTGGGAATGTATGCATTAATACCGGGTATTATAGCAATAATATTAAGTGCAATAGCTTTTTCGCAAGCAAAAAAAGCCGATGCATCAAAAGGTCTAATAATAGCAGCATTAGTTGTATCTATTTTAGGTTCGGCAATTGCAGGTTATCAATATTATGTTCTTTCTTCGGCAGCATCACAATTATCTACAGGTTTAGACGACTGGGCTGACGAAATGAATAAATTAAATAAAGATTTAGATAACTCAACAACGTCTGACGACGAAAATACAAACGACTCAGACAAAGCAACTAACGATGATAATGATAACGGTAGTAATTTAGACATTAATGCAATTGATTTTTCTAAAGAATTAAGTTCCGAAGATTACGATAAAATTCTTGACCAATACGAAGCTACATTAGAAAAATATGCAGGATTATCAGAAAAAGCAGAAAAAGGAGACTTGTCAGTACTTGGCGATTTTATGAAATTAGCTACCGATTTAACAGTATATTCAACAAGGATAGCATTGGCTGCTCCATTTATGTCTCAAGATCAATTAGACAGATTCGACGACATTAATAAACGTTTCGAAAATTTAGAAAAAAATAAATAATTAGTTTAACATTAATTTAATTTTTATAAAGTCCTGTTTTGCAGGGCTTTTTTTTACACTTTCAGAAGTAAGAACATTAAAAAAAATTAAGATTTTAAACCTCGATTTTGTGCATTTTTGCCGTTTTTTCGGGGTTTTATTTTTATAAAATGCAAAATAATTAGTTGATATACAGAGAATTATTTAACTCTGAAAGTGCCTGAATTAATCTAATAAAATAATGTGATATATATTTGTTTGGTTAAAATAATAACAAATTAAATATTTTTAATTTTGTTAATAATATCGGTTGTTGAGTGTCCTTTTATAAAATCTATAGTTACAACTCTACCTCCATTTGATATAACAAAATCGCCTCCTACAATTTCCGATATTTTATAATCGCCACCTTTTATTAATATGTTTGGTTTTATTAGTTTTATCAGTTGTTCGGGAGTTTCTTCGTCAAAAATTATAACATAATTAATAAATTCTAAAGCTGCTAAAATTTCGGCTCTTGTTTTTTCATCTTGAACAGGTCTGTTATTTCCTTTTATTTTTTTTACCGATTTGTCGGAATTTAATCCTACAATTAATAAATCGCCGTAATCTGCTGCTTGTGCTAAATAATTAATATGTCCGCGATGTATTATATCGAAACAACCGTTTGTAAAAACAATTTTTTTGTTTTTTTGTTCTTTTATAATAGTTTTT
This sequence comes from Bacteroidales bacterium, assembly GCA_026985625.1. Taxonomy (GTDB): domain Bacteria; phylum Bacteroidota; class Bacteroidia; order Bacteroidales; family JAFGXI01; genus JALSQC01. Next base: position 19,159 of record JALSQC010000031.1, read on the forward strand.
AATAGCGATTTGTCGATAATTTTATTTTGTAGTTTTTTGATATTTGT
>JALSQC010000032.1 GCA_026985625.1 Bacteroidales bacterium
TGTTATTAATGCCGTTAATGGTGGAGAAAATGGTTTTGAGTATTCTAATATTACAAATAATTATGCCGGAGTTTATTTTAAAGGTATTTTTCCTAATGGTTCGGATACGGCAAAACTTGTAAATTTGGGTTTTCCGTTCGAAACAATTTATCCTGTAAATAAACAATATTATGTTATGTCTCTTGTATTAGATTTTTTTACAGATACCATTACGTTTGTAAATAATAAAAAAAATGTAAATAAAATATTGGTTTATCCAAATCCAAATAATGGTAATTTTATTGTTAAATTACATAATAATTTGTTAAATAATATAATGGTTTACGATATAAGAGGGAAATTAGTATATAAAAAAATTACTGATAAATCGATAATAAATATTAATTTGCAAGATGTTGAGCAAGGGGTTTATATTTTGACTATAAAAAACAAAAATAGTATTAACAATTTTAGAGTTATAGTAAAATAAAAAATGTAATTATTTAAATGGAGAGTTTTGATACATTTTTTTTATTACAACGGGAAAATATTTTTCGCTTATATTTTTTAGATAATTTTCGGTAGGAGGTAGTTTTGTTTGTGAAAAGCTTCCGAAAACAAAGTTTCCTTTATAATCATAGATACTGTAATGTATTTTTATGATTCTGGGATAAGTTCCATTACCTGACGAATATGGGTTGGAATAATCGGAACGTATCTCGAATTGATTTATAAATAAAAAGTAATCGTTACCAAAATGTTGTGCTGTTTTTTGTAATATTTTTTTATTTGCAAAGCTAATGTTAAACAGTTGTGTGTTTCTATCAACAACTTTACTTTCTATTTGTCCGTCTTTTATTGCTTTTCGCGATGTGTGTTTTTCGTATTTTTCGATATCTTTAGGTTTTATATAAAACTTTGTTTTGTTTTTTGGGAATTTCATTTGCATAGGGCTAACGTAATCGTATCTGGCGAATTGATATAATGCTGTTAAATAATCTTGATTATCTTGTGTTGTGTTGTTTAGTAACGATATGCAATTTATTGAATCTCCAAGTATTTTTATTACTTCGTTATCAAGCGATTGTCTAAAATAATTTAATATTTGTTTATGTGTTTTATTATTTGCTTTTGCAAATCTAAACTCATCGTCAACAAGATACATATATGGGAAAAACGGAACTACTAAAATTTTTTTAGGTCTAAAAGCCAATATTTTATTTGGTTTAAATTTTGTTTGCGAGAAACTATTTAAGGTTATTGTTAATAAAAGTAATATTAAAAAAAGTTTTTTCATTTGTTATTTAAAAAGTTTTATAATATCGTTACCATTTGCAAAAAGCAATAAACCTATAAGAATTACCATTCCTGCTATTTGAGCGTATTCCATAAATTTTTCGCCGGGTTTTTTGCCTGTAATCATTTCGTATAGTAAAAACATAACATGTCCTCCGTCTAATGCAGGTATTGGTAAAACGTTCATTATTGCAAGAATAATAGATAAAAATGCTGTTAATCCCCAAAAAGCTTGCCAATCCCATGTCGATGGAAATATTTTGCCTATTGATATAAATCCTCCAAGCGATTTGTATGCTCCGGTATCGGTGTTAAATAGCATTTTTAGTTGTTTTATATAGCTGTTTAAAGTTTTAAAAGCTTTGTTTATTCCTGCGGGTATTGCTTCTAATAATGAGTATTTGCGAGTTTCGAATTTAAAAAATTTCTCGAAATTGGTATTTACAAAGACTCCTATTGTTCCGTCTTTAGATAGTTTTGCTTTAATTGTTTTTGTTTTGTTATCTCGCTTAACTTTTATTTCTACTGTTTTATTTTTATTTTTGTTTAAAATATTTTTTACTTGGTCGTAAAATTCAACGGGTTGGTTGTTTATTTCTATAATTCTATCGCCAACTTTAAATCCCATTTTTTTTGCTTTTGAATCTTTTGGTATATCGCCTATCTCAAAAGGAAATCGTGGACTTATAAATGTTGGGTCTTTTATCAAATCTTGAACGGCTTTTGTAGGAATATCTATTGTTATTTTTTTTCCGTTACGGTTTACAACAACGGTTTTGTTGTCGTTAATTATAATATTATGTATAACGTCTTTAAATTTAATTATTTTTTCGTTGCTTACCGATAGAATTTTATCTCCGTTTTTAAATCCTAATTTTATAGCTGTTGAGTCTGCCATTATGCCGTATGATAAACTGTTATTTGGTAAATATTTTTCGCCCCAGGTAAAAAGTATCATTATGTAAATTACAAATGCCAAGATAAAATTTACCAGCACTCCGCCAAGCATTATTAATAATCGTTGCCATGTTTTTTTTGAACGAAACTCCCATGGTTGTGGTGGTTGTTTCATTTGTTCTTTATCCATTGATTCGTCAATCATTCCTGATATTTTTACGTATCCGCCTAAAGGTAACCAGCCTATGCCGTATTCTGTTTCGCCTTTTTTTACTTTAAATAGCGAGAACCATGGATTAAAAAAAAGATAAAATTTTTCTACTCTTGTTTTAAATAGTTTTGCAAAAAAGAAATGTCCAAACTCATGAAGAATTACAAGAATTGATAAGCTTAATATTAGTTGTGATGTTTTTACAAGTATTTCCATTAAAAAATTATTTTATTAATAATTGTGCTATTTCTGTAGCTTTTTTGTTGCTGTTTATATAATCGGTTAAATCCGGTTTTTTTATATAATCGGTTTTTAATATTGTTTGTTCAATTATCTCCGGTATTTGTAAAAATTTTATTTTTTTATTTAAAAATGCTGATACAGCTACTTCGTTTGCTGCATTCATAACGCAAGGTGTATTTCCTGCTTTTTTTATAGATTCAATAGCAATGTTAAGACACTTGAATTTTGTTTTATTTGGTTTTTCAAATGTTAATGTGTTAAAATCGTTAAAACTAAATTTTTTAAATTTGTTTTTTATTCTATTCGGAAAACTAAGAGCATATTGTATAGGTATTTTCATATCGGGTAATCCTAATTGTGCTTTTAAAGATCCGTCTTCGAACTGAACAAGCGAGTGTATTATTGATTGCGGGTGTATTACTATTTCTATTTTTTCGGTAGGCACATCGAATAACCATTTTGCCTCGATAAGCTCTAATCCTTTATTCATAAGAGTTGCCGAGTCTATTGTTATTTTATTTCCCATAGACCAATTAGGGTGATTAAGAGCTTGTTCTATGGTAACATTTTTTAAAAAATTAGTATTTTTTTCTCTAAAAGGACCTCCTGATGCTGTTAAAATTAATTTGTCTATTTTGTTGTGCGTTTCGCCTACAAGGCATTGAAATATTGCAGAATGTTCCGAATCCACAGGTATAATATTGGCTTTGTGTTTTAGAGTTAGTTTGCTGATAAGTTCACCTGCAACAACAAGTGTTTCTTTATTTGCAAGTGCTATTGTTTTTTGAGCTTTTATTGCATTTATTGTTGATATTAATCCTGCATATCCTACAATTGCTGTTAAAACTATATCTATTTCTGATGATTCTACTATTTGTTCTATAGATTTTGTTCCTGCAAAAATTTTTATTGGGAACTTTGATAATTCGCTACTTACTTTTTTGTATTTTGATTCGTCGGCAATTATTACTGTATTTGGTAAATATTTTTTTGCTTGTGATATTAGTAAATCGGCATTTTTATTTGCAGTAAGAACTTCTACCTCGAAATAATCTGAGTTTTCTGATATAACTTCTAATGCTTGTGTTCCTATTGAACCGGTTGAACCTAATATAGCAATTCGTTTCCTCATATAAATTAAGTTTAGAAATTAATGTAATCTTCGGGATTTAGAGCGTTGCCGTTATGCCAAAGTTCAAAATGCAGATGAGGACCTGTTGTTTCTTCGCCTGTGTTTCCTATAAAAGCAATAGGATCGGCGGTATTAACTTTGTCGCCTTCTTCTACAATTAAATTGTCGAGGTGTTTATAAATAGAAACTAAATTATTGTCGTGTTGAATTTGTATCACATAGCCTGTTTTTAGGGTCCACCCTGTAAAAATTACTCGTCCTTTAAGAACTGCTGTTATGGGCTCGTTTGCTTGCGATACTATATCAACTCCGTAATGATGATTTTTTTTATCAAATTTATTGGTAATAATTCCTTTAAGTGGGGGAAAAAAATGTATATCGGATAAATTGTTCGATGTTTTTGTTATTTCATACGGTGATACGTTATATGTTTCTTCTCGTTCTATTTTAATACGTAAAAGTGAATCGTCAACTGTTAGTTTATGATTTAAATCTACTTTGTAAATAGAATCGGTATGTGTGTTTTTGTTATAATCGACGTAATTATTTAGTTTTTCTCCTTTAATTATTTTTTTTAAATTGTTAAAGTATTGATCTTTTATTTTTAGTGCTTGTTCTAACGAATCTACTTTTATAGCATTTAAAATAATATCTTTTTTTATTTCTCCGCTTGGATATCCGGGTATATATTCTTTTAATGGTGTATAAGCAATTGACAATATTATTATTGTTACCAAAACAATAGTAAAGATTGTAAAAATATTTATTAATTTTAATCGACTTAGTTTTATCCACCAAACTTCTTTATATGAGTCTTCGTTAAAAACAACCAGTCGATATTTGTGTTTTAATTTTTTTAAAAAACTTGTTTTATTTTTTGCCATTTATTTTTATAAAAATACAAAGATAATTAAACAAATTGATACGTTTATTATTTTATAATTAAAATAGGTTAAATTTTTTTAATAATCTTATTTTTATGTGTAATTAAAAAGTTATTTGTTAGTTTTTGAAAATAAAAATAACGAATAAAAATAAGAGAAAAATGTAACTCCTGCTTGAGTTTCAAAAGTATCTTCGGTAATGGTCGATAGTAGTATAATTATTAAAAAAATAATAAAAATGTATGAATTTTGTTTTTTTTCGTAAAATACAGGATAAAATATGGCAAAAATTATTAATGCAAATCCAAAAATACCAAAAGTTATAAAAAAAGTTAATAATTGATTGTGGGTTCTTCGCATAAATTGTTTTTTAATTTTTGGTTTTAGTTTTAAATAAACATTCATAAAACTATCATTAATGTCTCCGGTTCCGGTTCCTAACCAAAAATTATTTTTTAAAATATTTAATCCTGTTTTAAAATAAAATAATCGTTGAGTTATCGAGTGTCCTTCGAAATATCCTGTTTT
>JALSQC010000033.1 GCA_026985625.1 Bacteroidales bacterium
TTGGCTTTGTTCATTACAATTAACACTTCGCCGGGTTTTCCTTTTGATGCAGGCATAACAGAGTCTGATACATTGTTACAAGAGAACAATGCAAAAATAGTAAGTATAAATAAAATAGATTTCATTTTTTTTAATTTAGCTAAAATAATGTATGCAATAATTGTGCAATTTACAAATTATTTACAGAATCAATAATTTTATTCCATCGGTTATTATCCATTTTTGCACCTATTACTTCTATAACATTACCCGATAAAATTGCTCCTATTTTTCCGCATTTCTCGAGGCTGTAATTTTTTGACAAACCGTATAAAAATCCCGAAGCATAAAAGTCGCCTGCTCCTGTTGTGTCTATGCTGTTTGCTTTAATAACGTCTATTTTGTAAATTTTATTTTCTGATTTAATATACGAACCGTTTTTGCCGATTTTTACAATAGCAATATCACATATTTCGGCTATTTTATCTAAAGCTTTTAAAGGTTCTTCGCCGGTAAATGCCTTAGCTTCTTCTTCGTTTGCAAAAATAATATCTACATATTTTTTGCTTATATCTTGTAAAAAGTCAAGATTATCTTCAACAACATTAAAACTTGCCAAATCAAGAGAAACTTTTAAATTATTTTCTTTTGCTTTTTTTACTGCAAATTCTATTAAATTATGATTTTGCACCAAATATCCTTCGATATGCAAAATGCCGTATCCTTTAAAAAGTTCGTCGGTAATATCTTCTACAGATAACTCAACGGCTGCACCAAGCGATACCGTAAAAGTTCTTTCGCTGTCGGGGCTAACCAATGCTACTGCCAAGCCTGTATGTGTATTGCTTTTTAATAATTTTGGTTCGATATTGTTGTTTTTTAAATCAGATATAAAAAAATCGCCATGATAATCGTTTCCTACTTTTCCGTAAAAACCTGTTTGTATTCCTAACCGAGCTATACCGTTTATTGTATTTGCGGCAGAACCTCCTGTTGTTAGTTTTGTTTCGAGATTTTTAGTTTCTTCGATAATGTTTTTAATAAAGTTATCGTCAACAAGTTGCATGCTGCCTTTTTTTATTTTAAAGCTATTTAAAATATTATCATTGGGGAGAATAGTCATTACATCTACCAAGGCATTACCCATTCCTAAAATTTTCATTTGATATATTTTTTAAATTTTTTATAAATTTTTTTTGCAAAGATATTGTTTTTTAAAAAATACCTATTATTTTTGCACCGCAATTTCCTCTTTAGCTCAGTTGGTTAGAGCACCTGACTGTTAATCAGGGTGTCCCAGGTTCAAGTCCTGGAAGAGGAGCTTGTTAAAAAAGAGTCTCGATTAAATCGAGACTCTTTTTTTTGCTTTTAGTTTTTTATTAATAAAACTTTGCTTACCTCTATATCGTTATCGCTTGTAATAAGTTTTAATTTTTTAATTTTATTGTTCCAATTATAATCGGCACCAAAGCATAAAATGTAGTTCTTAAAATCGTCTGATTTTTTTATTATAAATTTATATCCGCCTTTGTTTGTGTAGTTTGTCGAATAAATTACCGATATATAAGTTTTTTTGTTACTACGTGCCGATATTAATAAATAATTTGAATTTAATACTTTGTTAGTGCTAATATTAAAATTTTTGGTTTTGTTTTTATCTATAATAAAATCTAAGCCCAAGGTGTCTGTAATTTTATAATTGTTATCGATTATTTGTTTACTCATATTGCCCCAAACATACGGTATTAAATCAATTTTTGCGGGATAATTAAAAATGGTTGAATAAAAATCGGGAATATAATTGTTCTCGGTAATAGAAAAATATTCAAAATTAAATCGTTGGTTTTTGTTTAATAATAATTTTATGTTTTTTATAAATGTTGTGTTCTCTGTATTTAAAATTGTATAACCAAAATAAGTATTTTTTGTTTCTATTTCGTTTGTTTTTATGCCTTGCGAGGTTTCGTATTGTAATGTTAAGTTATTGTAAGGATAAATATTTCCTTTTAAAGTAAATAAATATTTTTTTTGTTTTTTTATTGTTAAAACAGAATCGAACAGCATTATTTCGCCTTTTTTGTTACAATCTGATATTATTCTGTTATATAAGGTATCTAAAAATATTATATTGCTTGTTTTATTAAATTTTAACGAACTGTCGTTTTTTAATATTTCTTGTGTTTGTATTTTTGTTTTGTTAAAATCGTTGCGTTTCCATACGCATTTGTTTGATATTATTGCAAACGGTTTATAATTTTTATTTATGTATTCCGATATTTTATAATAACGTAAGTTGTTTGGTATTCCATCGGTTTTGTCCCACCAATTTTTTGGATAATTAGAGTAAACAATAATCGGAACATCTTGTTTTTTTATCTGATTTATAAATCGGGTTTGTAAATAACTGCTATGGCTGCTTAATAAAGGTTGATTAAAATAATTAGGATTATTTTTGTGTGTATAAAAATACAACATAGGATTATTAGACATATCGATAAAAGTTTGCCCTGAGTCTAAAATATTATTTGTAAAATTATAAAAACCGAGAATTGTTTTTTTATAAAACGCCGTATCTTGTTTGGTTCGAATAAAATTGTTACTTATTTTTTGATAATTTAAAATATTATGTTTTAATATATTGATATTAGATTTTTTTTCGATAGAATTTTGCGGATAATGAAATCCTAAAATTAAAATTAACGATATTGTTAAAAATAAGGTTTGTGTTTTTAATCTACTTTTTGTGTTTACAAAATCAATAAAAACAAGTGTTAAAATTAAAAAAACAAACGAGCTTATTGCGGTATCCCAACCCTCTATAAAACTGTGCCTTACTATTCCTCGTTGGAAGTTAAAAATATAGTAAACCGAAAGAAATATTATTATTAATTGCAAAATATTGCTTTTTGTTTTTGTTGTTCGCAAACGATAAACTCCATATATTAACGATAATATAACTGTTGAAGGAAATATTATAAAATGAAAATAAAAAATGTAGTCGTGTTCTTTATATGTTAACGACGGCATTCCATACGTTTGTGCCGATGATAAATACGATAAAATATCAGTAAAAATAGTTTTTAAATTATCGGATTTTACTGTTGCAAAAATAATAAACGGTGTTATTGTAAGAATAAAAAAACCAAATCCCGCAAGCAATTTTATAAATTTAATTTTTTTATGTGCTTTTACCGTAAAATATATCACAAAACTAACTATTAATGCAGGTATTACCGCAACTCCTACATCAATACGCCATAATAAACTAAATGCAAGAATTGTAAAAAACAAAAAATAATTAAAAACCGTTTGCTTTTTTAATAACAATAATAAAATAAATATCGAAATTAACGAAAAATAAAAATATTGAGGAATTAAAATCGTAACAAACGGTAATAAAGCAATTAATAATATCGAAAAAATATTGCTATCGGTTATTTTTCGTAATATTAAAAATGCTAATAAATAGTAAATTACTATGTTAAAAAAATTAAAAATTTCGTAAGTAATTCCGTTAAAACCATTAATTGCTGTATAAATAAATCCAAAAAATATTTCAGATAAAGCGTGTGACCCGAATGTTTGCAAAAACGGAATTTTTCCGAAATCAAAAAACTGCTGTATTGCCAATGCAGAATTGGCTTTTTCGAACATTTCGGTATTTTGATACAAAAATGGTGTATAGTATTCAAAAATTAATATTGCTATTAAAAAAACAGGGAAATAGTAATTATAAATAATTTTTCTTGTAGTATAATATGTAAATATTGCTTTTTTAAAACGCAATATAAATAATAAAACCGATATTAACAGAATTAAACCAAAACCGTAATATAACAAAATATTAAAAATGTTTTTTTTATAATAAAACGAAATCTCGGTAGCAAAAAAATATAAAACAGGTAAAAAAGCAAAAGGTATAAAACTGTATATTGTTTTATATAATGTTTGTTTTTTGTGTATTAAACCCGTAAAAACCGATAACCAAAACAAAAATAAAATACTTAAACTTAAAAATATCGGAAATTTTACTAAAATATTGCTTATAAAAAACAAAAGAATAAAATAAGTTATAACCGAGAAAATAAAAACAAAAGGAAAAATAATTTGAAAATGTGTTGTTAATATTTTTTTGCTATTTCCGTAAATATTGTTTAAAACAATATAAATAAAAACATCTATCTGCAACGATATTATAAACTTAATATTTTCTAAATCGGTTATTTGCAGGTAATATAATATAATACTAAATATACCGAAAACCGATAAAACACTTAAAAAATAAGTATATATTTTATTAATAAATTTATCGATAAATCTAAAAATAATCCAAAAATTAGTGCCAATAAGTATAAAGAAAGCTATTAGCTTAAAATAAAAACTAACTCTACTTGATATATCAAACCCTTGCGATGTTGCATAAGAAACAAATAACTCGTTTATATTTTTTAACTCAAAATCGGGATTAACAAAAAAACTTATTAAAACAATACTAAAAAATATTGAGTTTAATATGTATAAATAATTTTGTTTGCTTTTAAAAGTCATTTTGTTTAATTATAAACATGTAGAGCATTTCCGTCGAAATCGGAATTATATTTTTTTAACGGCAAAACAGCAGGTCCGTTTATTACCGAGCCGTCAACCAAATTAAATTTTGAGCCGCAAGACGAGTCGATAACCAAAGGACTACCTTGTTCGATGAGTTGTATATATTCGTTTTTTTCAGACGGTTTATAAGTGCAACATCTGTCGTAAGCAAAAATTTCGTTTAACGAGTAACGATATAATATAATACCTTTTGAACCTCCCGTAACCATTACCGAATTGCCTATTGCATTTAATTCCGAAAAATCGGGTTCGTTTACATATATCGTAAAATTAACATAAACATTAGGAACAACATCGTTGTTTTTTTTATCGCATTGTATAAAAATTATCGATAAAAATATTATAAAGATAAAGATTTTTGTATTTTTATATTTCATATTTAAATTAAAATAATTTGTCAAAGGTAAAGATAATATTTTTTTTATTAATTTTTTCGTTAACAATTCCTGTATTTGTTAACGCACAACAATATAAATATGTTGTAGATAAAGCATCGAATCAAAAAAAGAAAAAATTTAGAATACACATTAGCTTTAGACATCTTTTTAAACCAAAAGCCGAAAGAGTTGCAAAA
>JALSQC010000034.1 GCA_026985625.1 Bacteroidales bacterium
TAAATTATTTGTAACGCTCATACTATGTGATATTTGTCCTCCTGATACAGTGCCGGTTTTAGTAATAGATTGATTTGTAACATCAGAATTGTTATCTAAATCTGTTAAAGTGTAATTTTGAGCAAACGTAAAAACACTTATAAAAATAGATAATGTTGTAAATAGTAATTTTCTTTTCATAATAAATAGTTTTATATTATTGAACAAAACAAAGATAGTAAAAAAGAAACTCAGAATAAAATAAAATAAAGATTAAAAGTATAAAAAAAGAGTATTTTATATGATAAAAAAACGTATTTAGTATAAAAGTGTAATTTTTTGTGTAAAAAAACAAATAAATATTATTAAATTTGAACATTGATTAATTTTAAAACTTTCAGTTATGAGAAAAATTTTTTTACTTATTTTGATATTGTTTATTGCTATTATTAGTAATGCACAAATATTACGTGATTTTAATTATATTCAAAAGAAAAATATAATTAAAAAAAATATTACAACAAATGATTTTGTAGTTAAGTCAACAAATGCTTATCAAATTAATGAAGATTTCAATGCTTCAACTAATTTACCTACAGGTTGGACAACTCAAAGTCCTGATGGAGGTACGGGCTGGCAAACTTTAGCAGTAGGGACAAATCCTATTCCTGGTTGGACAGGGGGTACTTGTACCGATCATACAGGAGCTACTACAGGTAATGTTGCATTTTGTACTTATTCAACGGGAGGTAATTCTTCAAACGATCAATATTTAATTACACCACAAGTAGCTATTATTAGTGGTGATGCTCTTGATTTTTGGTTACAAAGATCTCCTGATCTTTATGCCGATAATGTTGATATACTATTGTCAACAACAGGAAATAATACTTCTGATTTTACAGTAACTTTGGCTACTTTAACATTTGCAGCTAATGATGGTTTAGAAGATTGGACCGAATATAATTATGATTTATCTAGTTATGCCGGTCAAAATGTTTATATAGCATTTAGAGAACATGTTGCTGATAATAGTGCCGATGGATCTTCGGTTTTCCTTGACGATGTTACTATTGGACAACCAGAACCTTTTGATGCAAAATTATCTGCATTAACAATTGACAAATATGTTACTTTAGGAAATGTTGATGTTAAAGGAACAATTAAAAATATGGGTTCAAATGCAATTACAACTATAGATGTAAAATGGTCTGACGGAACAAATACTTATACCGATAATTTAACAGGATTAAATATTGCTCCAAATACAACATATAATTTCACTCATACTTCACAATTAGCTGTTTCTACTGCTAACCAGTATAATATTAAAGTTTGGGTTGAATTATCTGGCGATGCCGATAATACCAACGATACAATATCGACTAGTGTTATAGGGTTAAGCCAAATTCCAACAAAAAGAGTTATGTGCGAAGAAGCTACAGGAACATGGTGTGGTTGGTGCGTTAGAGGTATAGTAGGATTATTATATATGGAAACTAATTATCCTTCAGACTGGATTGGTGTAGCAGTTCACAATGGAGATCCAATGGTTGTAACACAATACGATGATAATATGACTGTTAGTGGATATCCAAGTTCTCTGGTAAACAGACAACCTGATGAAGTTAATCCGGAAGACGCTACTTTAGAAGCAGCATATAATACCGAAAAAGCAAAAGTATCTCCGGTTGATGTTGATATTACAAATATTAACTGGGACGGAACAAGTATGCAAGTAACATTTGATGTTGATGCAACATTCTACTCAAATATTAATAATGGTAGCTATAATATTAATGCCGTTATTGTAGAGGACGGACTAACAGGAACAACTTCGTCTTGGGATCAACATAATTATTACTCATCATCTAGTTATAATATAGACTTAATAGATGTAAATGGTCAAAATTATAAAGATTTACCTGACCCAATACCTGCAGCCGATATGGTTTACGACCATGTAGCTCGAGCTATATTAGGTAATTGGGGAGGTAATTCCGGCGACATACCGGCAACAATTACCGATGGAACTACATACTCGCATTCTTATACATATACAGTTACAGGAAATCAATATAAAACAAAATTAGTAGGTTTTGTAATTGATAATGCTACAGGAGAAATATTAAATTCTATAGAAAAAAATATAATACCTGTTAACGTTCCGCAAGCAAACAACAGTGTTAAAGTTAAATTATATCCAAATCCATCTAACGGACAATTCTATATGATTTCAAACACAATGTCAACAATAAAAATTTACAATACTTTAGGCGAACTTGTTTATAGTAACAATATTCCTGCAAAACTAACAGAAATTAATATTTCTGATTTAACAAACGGAACATACATAGTAAAAGTTTATTCAAATAAACAAGTTACAACTAAAAAAATAATCTTAAACAAGTAATTTTTTCATATACTTTATAATAAAAACGGCTGCCTTAGGGCAGCTTTTTTTTTAGTTTATATAAATTAATGCATAAAATGTATAAAATTGATATTTAAAATAATATATAATTTGTATTTTTGGCTTATTATTTGAATATTTTAATAAATAATCTTAAAATAAAAAACTATGAAAAAAATATTTTTAAGCCTAAGTTTAATTTTTTTAACCATAGGTATATTCGCTCAAAATACAAATACAGATATTCCATCGGTAGAGGTAAAAGATATTAACGGTAACGTATTTAATACATCAAAAATATCAAATAACGGCAAACCAATTATTATCGATTTCTGGGCAACATGGTGTCATCCGTGCATTAACGAACTTATTGCAATCGACGAAAACTACGACGACTGGAAAGACGAAACAGGAGTAAAAGTATATGCAGTATCAATCGATAACTCACGTAGTATGGGACGAGTAGCACCATTTGTAAACGGCAAAGGTTGGGAATTTGAAATTTTACTCGATCCAAATAGCGATTTTAAAAGAGCTATGAATGTTGTAAACGTTCCTCATACATTTTTAATCGATGGAAAAGGCAAAGTAGTTTGGCAACATACATCTTATGCCGAAGGCGACGAAGAAGAACTATACGAACTTGTAAAAAAACTTGCTAAAGGCGAAAAAATAGATAAATAATTTCTTTAATATAACAAATAATTTATGAGTAAATTTTATTTAGTATTTGTCGTTTTTATTTTATTATCAGTAGATTTATTTTCTCAAGATACAGATAAAGGACAAATACACGGTAATTTTCAGATAGATGCACAATTATATAATCAAGATACACTTATAGGAGCAGATGTGCCGGCCGAAAAAATGGGATTAAATTCTTATGCAAACTTTACATATACACGAGATAAATTTACGGCAGGAATACGTTACGAAGGATATTTTCCTGCAATGAACGGATTCGATAAAAAAAACAATGGAGTAGGAATACCATATAAATATGCATCTTATACAAATCAAGATTTAAATATTACGGTAGGAAACTTTTACGAACAATTTGGAAATGGCTTAATACTTAGAGTTTACGAAGACAAAACCTTAGATTATGACTATGCACTCGAAGGAATTAAAATTAACTATAAACTATATAATGGAGTATATGTAAAAGCAATATATGGCAAACAACGTAATTACTGGAGTAAAAGTCCGGGATTGGTTCGAGGAATCGATGGCGAATTTTCAATTAATGAGATGTTCGAAAAACTTACCGATAAAAAAACAAAATTAACATTAGGCGGAAGTTTTGTTAGTAAATATCAAAAAGATAACGACCCGTTATATAAATTACCCGAAAACGTAGGAGCATCGGCAGGTAGAATTAATATAATGCGAGGAAAATTCTCATTATCAGGAGAATATGCCTATAAAATTAACGACCCCTCAGGAGTTAACGGAAAAATTTATAAGCCGGGAGATGCAACATTAATTAATGCAACATACTCGCAAAAAGGATTAGGAATATATTTGTCGGCAAAACGAATCGACAATATGAGTTTCCAATCCGACAGAGGAGCCACAGGCAAAGATTTAAATATTAACACCTTGCCCGATATTACAAAAACACATACATTTGCCTTAGAAGCTATGTATCCCTATGCAATACAGCCAAACGGCGAAATGGGATATCAAGCCGAAGTAATATATAAAATAAAAAAGAAAACAAAACTCGGTGGAAAATACGGAACAACAATAGATATTAATTTCTCGCAAATTAGCGACATTCAAAAATCAGCTTTAAACGATTCTACACCTATTGGACAAGCAGGAACATTAGGTTATAACTCAAATTATTTTGCATTTGGCGACGATTTATTTTTTCAAGACCTAAACGTGGAGATAGAAAGAAAAATAAATAAAAAATTTAAAACAGAATTTGTATATCAAAACCTTATTTATAACAACCATATATTTACTAATGGCGATTATCATGGAATAATTTATACAAACGTTGCTATTGCAAATTTAACATACAAATTAAAAAGCCGAAAAGCAATAAGAACAGAAATGCAATGGATGGGAACAAAACAAGACAAAGGCGACTGGGCTATGTTTTTAGTAGAATATTCAATACCTCATTGGTTCTTTACAGCTTGGGATTTATATAACTATGGCAACTCAGATAATACAAAACGCTTACATTATTACTATGGAGCAATAGGTTATGTAAACAAAACAAACCGAATACAAATAGGTTATGGACGTCAACGCGAGGGAGTAGTGTGTGCAGGAGGAGTTTGTAGATACGTTCCTGCGTCAAACGGATTAACCATATCAATAACAAGCACATTTTAAAACTAAATATTAACAAAAATTAAAACACATGAAATACACCGCATTATTATTAAGCTTATTTTTACTTGCGATAATTTCTTGCGATAAAATAGACCCACCATACACAACACAAACAAATACACCTGTTGATACGGGAATAACAAAAACATATATACAAAAAGTTATGGTAGAGGATTTTACAGGACATAAATGCGGAACATGTCCTGCTGCTCATCGTGTATTAGACGATTTGGTTGGAGTTTATGGCGAGAAACTTGTTCCAATGGCTATACATGCAGGTTGGTTTGCTCAAACAACAACCGACTATCCCGAAGACTTTCAAACAACCGAAGGAACAGAAATATTTAACGATTTTAATATTCAAAATACACCATTTGGAATGGTAAACAGAACACCATACCAAGGCGAACTTGTTCTTACAAAGGATAAATGGGGAGCTGCAATACAAAACATATTAGACTCAACCGAATTACGTATAGGTATTGATATAGATAATACATTTAATGCAACATCAAATAACCTGAATTGCAAAGTAAAAGTTACATTTATAAAAACATTAACCGATACATTATCATTAGCAGTATACTTTATAGAGGACAGCATAATATCAAAACAAACCGATTACGAAGCTTCGCCGGTTGATGTAGATAATTACCTACATAAACATGTTTTACGAGGCTCATTAAATGGCACATACGGCGAGAAAATAATATCAGGAACTGCAGTCCAAAATGCAAGTGTCGACCGTCAATACAGCTTTTCGTTAGATACGGTAAAATATAATGTAAATCATTGCTATACAGTTGCTTTTGTATTTAATACAAATTCAAAAGAAATTTTAAATGTAGAAGAAAAAAAGTTCAAATAATATTTTCTTTATAAAATTTAACAACCATTTCACACACAAAGAAATAATACTTACTCCAAATATATTTTATTTGGAGGTTTCTTGTTTTTGATAATCTCTTTTTTACTTTTGCATATATGACACAAAAGCAAATAATAGATAAATATAAACATCAACTTGCCGACTATACAAAAGAATTAAATTATTTTAAAAACAAATCACGATTAGTGTCGATTATACGTTTATTAGTATTTGTTTTAGGCATAATAACATTTTATTTTCTTTTAAAAACATCGTTGCTTATAATATTTTTATTCTCATTAATTTTTATTATAACATTTTTGTTATTAGTTAAGATATCATCAAATGTTAGTAATAAAATAAAATATCTTAGAATAATTATTGATATAATAAAAAACGAGATTAATGCAATAAACGGAAATCAAAAATATTTTTATAACGGACAAAAATACATTAATAAATATCACGATTTTACATTTGATTTGGATATTTTTGGTGAAAACTCTATTTTTCAACTTATAAATCGCACCGTAACTAAAAAAGGCGAGAAAATTTTAGCCGAATGGTTTAGTAATCCTTATTTTGAAAAACAAGAAATAATAAATAAACAAGAAACAATAAAAGAAGTATCATCAAAAATTAATTTTATTCAAAAATTTATAACACTATCACTATTTAATAAAACAAATAAAATAAATTTTAATGATACGGTAGCATGGCTTGAATCGACAAATAATATATTTGATAACAAACTTGTTAATGCAATATCAAAGATATTGATGATAATAAATATATCAGTGTTATTTTTAGTTATTTTTTCGGTAATTAATATAACGTTTTTTATAATATCATTTTTATTTACACTTTTTTTCGAAGGATTTTTTATAAAAAAAATTTTTAAATCTCACACCGATTTAAGTCTTAAAATAAAAGCATTTAAAGCCTATGCCGATTTGTTAATATTAGTCGAAAACGAGAACTTTAAAAATAAATCTCTTATCGATATGCAAAAAAAATTAACAATAAACGAACAAAAAGCATCACAAACTTTACAAAAATTTTTAAAATTAAATAATAGTCTCGATTCAAGTAAAAATATTTTGTTGGGAGTAATTTTAAACGGAATTTTTTTGTGGGATTTAAATCTTGTAATTGCAATAGAAAAATACAAAAAAAAATATTCGCAATATTTTATTAAATGCTTAGATATAATATCAGAGTTAGATGCAATTATAAGTCTATCGACATTTGCTTATAACTATCCCCATTATACTTTTCCCATGATATTTAATGACGAAAGTTTTATATTAGATGCCGAAAATATAGCACATCCGTTAATATATACCGACAATAGAGTTGCAAACAATTTTAATATATCAAATCTTGGCGAGATAAAAATTATTACAGGAGCTAATATGGCCGGTAAAAGCACGTTTTTACGAACAATAGGAGTTAATATTGTTCTTGCATACATTGGATTACCCGTTTGTGCCGATAAACTAAAAATATCAAAAATTAAATTATTTACAAGTATGCGAACATCTGACGATTTAGCAAAAAAAACATCATACTTCCATGCCGAACTTTTAAGACTAAAACAACTAAACAACGATTTGCTTAACAACGAAAAAGTATTTATTATTTTAGACGAGATATTAAAAGGAACAAACTCAATAGATAAAGAACGAGGTTCGAAAGCATTTCTCGAAAAAATTATAAAATTTAAAATTTCAGGAATAGTAGCAACCCACGATTTATCACTGGGTAGTCTCGAGACAGAACACCCCGATAACTTTAAAAATATGAGTTTCGATGTAGATTTTAAAGACGATAAAATAATATTCGATTACAAACTTAAAAAAGGTATAACTACAAAAATGAACGCCTATTTTTTAATGAAAAAAATGAAATTAATATAGAATATTTTTACTTTTGTCGTTTCTGTAAACTTAGCAAGTAATGGTATTTAGCAGTAGTTTGTTTTTATTATATTTTTTACCTGTTTTTTTAATTACGTATTATTTGGCACCACGCGTTCTTAAAAACTACGTAATTTTAATATCAAGTATAATATTTTATGCATGGGGAGCACCAAAATTTGTTTTTGTTGTTATAGGCTCGGTTATTTTAGACTTTTACATAATCAAAGCAATGCACTTAAATAAAAATGTTTTAAACAAAAAACTTTTGCTTACCTTATCATTATCTATTAATATTTTGTTACTGCTATATTTTAAATATGCCAATTTTTTTGTCGAAAACGTAAATACATTATTATCAAACTTTGGTTACAAAAATATAAAATGGACAGCAGTTGCTTTACCTATAGGCATATCGTTTTATACATTTCAGACATTAACATATTCAATCGATGTTTACAGAAAAGTTCACAAACCGTTAAAAAATCCATTCGATTACTTGGTTTATATTCTACTGTTTCCTCAAATGATAGCAGGTCCAATTGTAAGATTTAATCAAATTGCCGACGAAATTACCGACCGCAAAAAAAACGAAACAATAGATAATAAATTGCTTGGATTCTACAGATTTGTAATAGGACTCTCAAAAAAAGTTTTAATTGCCAATGTTATGGGAGCCGAAGCCGACAAAATTTTTGCACTCTCATACAACGATCTAAATACACCAATAGCATGGATAGGCGTAATAGCATATACATTTCAAATATATTTTGACTTTTCGGGATATTCCGATATGGCAATAGGTATAGGACGTATGATAGGTTTTACCTTTCCCGAGAATTTTAACAATCCTTATATCTCAAAAAATATTACAGAATTTTGGCGACGCTGGCACATGACATTAGGCTCGTGGATGCGCGACTATTTATATATACCGTTAGGAGGGAGCCGTGTAAAACATAAAACTCGACTATACTTTAACCTTTGGTTAGTATTTCTTATATCCGGATTGTGGCACGGAGCAGCATGGAATTTTGTAATTTGGGGAGCTTTTCACGGATTTTTTTTAATACTTGATAGATTATTTCTTGAGAAAATTCTAAATAAACTTGGAAAATTTGTAAGCATATCATTTACATTCTTTGTAACAATAGTAGGGTGGGTATTATTCAGAGCCGAAAGTTTTGTGCAAATAAAATACTATCTAAAATCAATGTTTGATTTTAACCTTAACTTTAAACCATACGCTGTGCAAGCAGGATTCTGGACTATACTAATAATAGCTGTTTTATTCTCGTTTATAACAGCTTTTAAATTTGGATTAAAAATTGAAAAATTTATTTTCTTTAGCAAACAATATAATTTTAAACAAAACATAATATCATCGGTTATAGTGTTAATTTTACTTTTTACATCTATATCATCAATTACATCGTCGGGATTTAACCCGTTTATTTATTTTAGATTTTAATGAAAAAATATAAATACATATTATTCTGGTTTTTTATTACGGCATTAACAATACCACTTTTGCAATACGAATTTAAAATTTTTCCCGAACAAGATTTAGGAGGAGCATACATTAAACACAAAAAAATTAAATTATCAAAAAAAACATGGCTATCAGGCGACTATCAGCAACATTACAACGATTACTACAACGATAATTTAGGATTTCGACCTTTTTTTGTAAAAACATATAATCAATTAAATAAATTATTATTTAATAAAATATCAAGTGCAGGAACAATAATAGGTAAAAACAATACACTTTTTCAAACATCTTACATAAGAGCAATAAACGGCGACGATTACGTAGGAAAAAAAATCTTGCAAAAAAAAGTAAAAAAACTACAAACCGTGCAAAATTGGTTAAAAAACAAAAATATTAATTTAGTTTTAGTAATAGCCCCGGGAAAAGCATCAATATTAAAAAAATTTATACCCGACAAAATGCTTAAAAAAAATCCCGATACAACAAATTATAACGAATTAATTACTTTATTAAAAAACACAAATATTAATTATATCGATTTAAAACAATATTTTTTGCAAATAAAAGACACTTGCAAATACCCGTTGTTTCCACGATGTGGAACACATTGGAGTGGATACGGAGTAACATTGGCAGCCGATACTATGTTTAAATTTATCGAAAAAATTACAAATACCGACTTACGTGATTTTCATTCCGAAAAAGGCGAAATAACCGATAAAAACTTACGTTTTACCGACGACGATATAGGAAAAGCACTAAACCTTATTTGGAATATAAAATCAGATACACTTTACTACCCAAATATAGTTTTTGACCATAGCAAAAAATATAAAAAATTAAAAGTTCTTAGTGTCGGCGATAGTTTTAACCAAAGTTTTTGGGAATTTTATCCGTATTTCTCAGAACTTTTCGATACATCAACACGTTACTGGTATTATAACAGAACCGTTTCGTGGCCAAAAAAATACGAAGGAATTCCCGTAAAAACACTCAACTTTAAAAAAGAAATAGAAACAAAAGACTTAATAATTATACTAACAACAGAACAAAATATTTATCAGTTTGGATTTAATTTTATAGAGGATCTATTCTTTTACGAAAATCCTGCTGTATATAGAACAAAACAAAAAATTAAATATTTCAAAAATAAAATAATTACCGACAATAAATGGTTGCAATCGGTTAAAGAAAAAGCAAAAAAACGAAATATAAGCGTAGATTCAATGATAACAATTGATGCTATTTGGATGGTAAAAAATCAATAAATAAAATTAATAATATATAACCAGGTCATATTCTTAGTATAAATCAGGAATAAAATTATCGTTTAAATCCTCTATCATCTGCTTTACATTATTAATTATGTTGTTGTCTAAATACGAGAAATTTAGTTTCTCATAATTATTTTCCACAGGTTTTTGTTTGTATAAATTAAAAACAATTATAAATAAAATAACTGCAGCAGCAGAACTTAAATACGATATTATTAACTTTTTATTATATGATATTTTTGCATTTTTACGCAAACTATTTTTATTATTAAACTTAATATTTTTGTCAGCACTTAATTTTATACCATTATAAATATTAAATATTTTTTGTTTATTAGGCGATAAATTTATATCGTTTAAAAAAGTATTTTTTTCGGTATTAGATAAATCTCCCTCAATATATGCAATACAATTATTCTCAAAACTATCAATTTCTAATCCGTGTTCTTTATATAATAACGCTTTTTTATTAAATACCACATTATCATTTTTCGATAGTTTTATATTTTTAATATCAAATAATTCATTTTCCAAATCAGGATTATTTGCTAAAAAAATCATTAAATCGGCAATGTCATTAACATCAAGATTATTATCAATGTAATCAATAAAAAATTTTTCGTAATTATTTTTATTTATTTTCATAAAGTAAAGTGTTTGTTATATAACATATTTAATATCTTTTATATAATTTTTTAAAAAAACACGAGTTCTATAAATTGTAATTTTAACTTGAGCCTCGTTAAGACCGGTAATTTCCCCTATTTCTTTATACGAATAACCCTCATAATCTCTAAGCAAAATAACAGTACGTTTAATTTCCGGCAAAAGTTTAATGGCATTATCAAGTATCTCCGACAAATCAGAATATTGTTCGTCGTGAGATGGATCTGTAACAGCCTCAAAATCGCTAATTCTTTTATTTTTTCTAATATAATCAATCATAGTATGATAAGCAGTAGAAAAAATATACGATTTAGCTTTCGAAAAACTAACATTATTATGATTTATCCATAATTTCTCAAAACTATCCTGAATAATATCTTCGGCTTTTTCTTTAATTCTAATATTTTTAAGAATAAACCTGTAAACATTATCCGAAAATAAATCCACACACTTATTATATTCTTTATCAGTCATAACTTTATATGTTGTTTATATGACGTAAATATATTAAAAAAGTTACTTTTGTAAAAGTAAAAATAATTTTTGCAAATAAATTATAATAAAATTTTGTAAATAAAAATAAGAATTTTACTTTTGCAGTCCGATAAAAATTAAAAATTAAAAGTCATGAAAAAAGGAATTCATCCTGATAATTATAGATTTGTAGCGTTTAAGGATATGTCCAATGATTATGTATTTATAACAAAATCAACAGTAGAGACAAAGGATACCATAAAAATTAAAGGTAAAGAATATCCTTTGGTAAAATTAGAGATATCAAATACATCGCACCCATTTTATACAGGAAAAATGAAACTTGTAGATACAGCAGGTAGAGTTGATAAATTTAGAAATAGATATAAAAAACATTTAGAAAAAAAATAAAAAAAATTTGTTAGTAAATAAAATTTTAATACATTTGCAAACTATTTTTTAGGAGAGGTTTTAATGCCGATGTAGCTCAGTTGGTCAGAGCAGCTGATTTGTAATCAGCAGGTCGTGGGTTCGAATCCCTCCATCGGCTCAACGTTCTTTATAATTTTGAAATTTTTTGGGGAGATACCAAAGTGGCCAACTGGGGCGGACTGTAACTCCGCTGACTTTCGTCTTCGTAGGTTCGAATCCTGCTCTCCCCACGCTAAAATTCAATAGGCGGGTGTAGCTCAGTTGGTAGAGCTTTAGCCTTCCAAGCTAAAGGTCGCGAGTTCGAGTCTCGTTGCCCGCTCTATTTTTTTTTAGCCGATGTAGCTCAGGGGTAGAGCGTTTCCTTGGTAAGGAAGAGGTCATGGGTTCAAATCCCATCATTGGCTCAATTTTTATTATTTAACAATTAAATTTAAATTCTTAAGTTATGGCTAAAGAAAAATTTGATAGATCGAAACCACATGTAAATATTGGTACTATAGGTCACGTTGACCATGGTAAAACAACTTTAACAACAGCTATTACTACCGTATTAGCCGATTTAGGGTTAGCCGAAATTAAAGATTTCGATTCAATCGATAATGCTCCGGAAGAAAAAGAAAGAGGTATTACTATTAATACAGCTCACGTAGAGTACGAAACCGAAAAACGTCACTATGCACATGTTGATTGTCCGGGTCACGCTGACTATGTTAAAAACATGGTTACAGGTGCAGCTCAAATGGACGGTGCTATCTTAGTTGTTGCAGCTACTGATGGTCCTATGCCACAAACTCGTGAACATATTCTTCTTGCACGTCAAGTAAACGTACCAAAAATTGTTGTTTTCTTAAACAAAGTTGATATGGTTGACGACGAAGAAATGTTAGAACTAGTTGAAATGGAAGTTAGAGAACTTCTTGATTTCTACGAATACGACGGAGATAATACTCCTGTTATTAGAGGTTCTGCATTAGGAGGATTAAATAACGATCCTAAATGGACTCCTGCTATTAAAGAATTAATGGATGCCGTTGACGAATGGATACCACTACCACCACGAGATATAGATAAACCATTCTTAATGCCGGTTGAAGATGTATTTTCAATTACAGGACGAGGAACAGTTGCTACAGGTAGAGTAGAAACAGGTGTAGTAAATACAGGCGATGAAGTAAACATTATAGGTTTAGGAGCCGAAGGAAGAAAAACAGTTGTTACTGGAGTTGAAATGTTCCGTAAAATCCTTGATAGAGGAGAAGCCGGCGATAATGTAGGGCTACTACTTAGAGGTGTCGATAAAAAAGAAATCAAAAGAGGTATGGTTATCGCAAAACCGGGATCAATAACACCACATACTAAATTCAAAGCCGAAGTTTATGTTTTGAAAAAAGAAGAAGGTGGTCGTCATACACCATTCCACAATAAATATCGTCCTCAATTCTATCTAAGAACATTAGATGTTACAGGAGAGATTAAACTTCCTGAAGGAGTTGAGATGGTTATGCCCGGTGATAATGTTACTATCGAAGTAGAATTAATAACACCGGTTGCTATAGACAAAGGTTTACGTTTTGCTATCAGAGAAGGTGGTAGAACAGTAGGAGCTGGACAAGTTATAGACATTGTTGAATAGTATATTATATAACATATAAGATTCGATAAGGTTATAGTTTAACTAACCTTATCGTTTCTTTTATAAATAATATACGGGTGTGGCTCAATTGGCAGAGCAGCGGTCTCCAAAACCGCAGGTTGGGAGTTCGAGTCTCTCCACCCGTGCTAATAAACAAAATATAAATGGGTAAAATAACATTATATATAAAAGACGCTTTAAATGAGCTAATAAATAAAACAACTTGGCCTACATGGAAAGAGTTGCAAAATAGTTCAATAGTTGTACTAATAGCATCTTTTATAATTGCAATATTAATATTTTTAATGGATATATCTTTTGAAAATATTATGAAACTAATTTATAGTATGTTCTATTAATTTTTTTAAAATGAATGAATTTGAGAAAAAATGGTATGTTATACGTGCCATAAGTGGTAAAGAAAAAAAAGTTAAAGAATATATCGAAAACGATATTATTAAAAATAGTGCATACAAAGATTTAGTATCGCAGGTACTTATTCCTACAGAAAAAGTATATCAAATACGAAACGGAAAAAAAATAGTTAAAGAAAGAAATTTTTATCCAGGATATATTTTAATCGAAGCAGCTTTAGTAGGAGAAGTTGTTCATGAATTAAGAAATTTAACAAACGTAATAGGATTTTTAGGCGAAAAAGACGGAACACCGGTTCCATTAAGACCAAACGAAGTTAAACGAATCTTAGGAAAAGTTGACGAACTAGCAGAAACCGACGAAGAAATTAGTATGAAATTTTTAGTTGGCGAAGCAGTAAAAGTTGTAGACGGACCATTTAACGGATTCAATGGAATTATCGAAGAAATAAACGAAGAAAAAAAGAAACTTAAAGTAATGGTTAAAATTTTCGGAAGAAAAACACCATTAGAATTAAGTTATATGCAAGTAGAAAAAGAATAATAACAATTTTATTTAAAATTAAAATGGCAAAACAAGTAGAAGGATTTATTAAATTGCAGATTAAAGGAGGTGCTGCAAACCCATCACCACCTGTAGGTCCTGCATTGGGTGCCAAAGGAGTTAACATAATGGAGTTTTGCAAACAATTTAATGCAAAAACCCAAGAACAAGCTGGAAAAGTATTACCCGTAGTAATTACAGTTTATTCTGATAAATCATTTGATTTTATCATAAAAACATCTCCTGCAGCAGTACAATTATTAGAAGCAGCTAAATTAAAATCAGGTTCGGCAGAACCTAATATGAAAAAAGTTGCCTCGGTAACATGGGACCAAATCAGAGAAATTGCCGAAAATAAAATGCAAGATTTAAACGCATTTAAAATAGAGTCGGCAATGAAAATGATTGCAGGTACAGCAAGAAGTATGGGTATTACCGTAAAAGGTGATTTCCCCAAAAACTAAAAATTAATTAATAAAAAAATTATGGCAAAGATTTCTAAAAAAAGAAAACAAGCTTTAGAAATGGTTGAGAAAGGCAAAATCTATACCTTGCAAGAAGCATCAGATTTAGTAAAAAAAATTACAACAACTAAATTCGATGCATCTGTAGATGTAGATGTGCGATTAGGAGTAGACCCTCGTAAAGCCAATCAAATGGTTAGAGGTATCTGTACATTGCCACATGGAACAGGAAAAGATAAAAAAGTTCTTGTGTTATGTACTCCTGATAAAGAAGAAGAAGCTAAAGCTGCGGGAGCCGATTTTGTTGGTTTAGACGAATATATCAACAAAATTCAAGGCGGTTGGACCGATATTGATGTAATCATCACTATGCCTCAAGTTATGGCCAAAGTTGGAAAACTTGGTAGAATACTTGGACCCCGTGGTTTAATGCCGAATCCTAAAAGCGGAACTGTTACAACCGAAATAGAAAAAGCTGTTAAAGAAGTAAAAGCAGGAAAAATCGACTTTAAAGTCGATAAATTTGGTATTATTCACTCATCAATAGGTAAAGTTTCTTTTGATAGTAATAAAATATACGAAAATGCTTCCGAATTTATAAACACAATCATCAAACTTAAACCTGTAGCGGCAAAAGGTACATATATAAAAAGTATATATATGTCATCAACAATGAGTATAGGTATTAAAGTTGATGAAAAGTCAATAGTTTAATCGAATAAAAATTAAAGAACTATGAAAACCCGTGAGGAAAAAAATAAATTAATAGATTCAATAGCTGAAAAATTAAATGAATATTCGCATTTCTATTTAACAGATATATCAGGATTAAATGCCGAAGAAACATCTAGTTTAAGAAGAAAATGTTACGATAATAATATTCAAATGGTTGTAGTAAAAAATACATTACTACGTAAAGCTTTTGAAAAAATCGAAGGTTCTTACGATGAATTATTCGATACACTAAAAGGTAATACATCAATAATGTTTGCCAATACAGGTAACGCTCCGGCGAAACTAATAAAAGAGTTTCGTAAAGAAAACGATAAACCTATATTAAAAGGAGCCTTTGTCGAAGAAGGTTTTTATATTGGCGACGAAAATATTGACGTATTAGCCAGCATTAAATCTAAAGAAGAAATTATTGGCGATATTGTTGCATTACTACAATCTCCAATTAAAAATGTTATTTCTTCATTAGAATCAGGAAAAAACATCCTAGCAGGTGTTGTAAAAACACTACAAAATAAATAATTAATTAAGTAAATTTAAAAATTTAAAAAATAAAGAAAAATGGCAGACTTAAAAAAACTTGCAGAAGAGTTAGTAAACTTAACCGTTAAAGAAGTTAACGAATTAGCTGACATCTTAAAAGAAGAATATGGTATAGAACCGGCTGCTGCCGCAGTAGCAGTTGCAGGTCCTGCAGCAGGAGGCGAAACTGCAGCTGCAGAAAAAACAGAATTTGATGTTATGTTAAATTCTCCGGGTGGAGCAAAATTACAAATAGTAAAATTAGTTAAAGAACTAACAGGCTTAGGCTTAAAAGAAGCAAAAGCATTAGTTGACGCTGCCCCAAGTGCTGTAAAAGAAGGAGTATCTAAAGACGAAGCAGAATCGTTAAAAGCTAAATTAGAAGAAGCAGGAGCAGAAGTTGAACTTAAATAATATTAAAATTTAAATACTATTAAGTAGGTTTAGAGCATAAAAAATGCTCTAAGCCTTTTTGTGTTAGAATATTAATAAAGTTCAATTAAACATCTACAAATGTTGACTCAAAATAAAAGAATTAGCTTTGCTTCTATAAAAAATAAATTTAAATATCCTGATTTTTTAGAAGTACAATTAAAATCTTTCGAAGATTTTTTTCAATTAGAAACAACTCAGGAAAATAGAAAAGACGAAGGATTATTTAAAGTCTTTAACGAAAATTTTCCAATATCAGATACAAGAAATAATTTTGTTTTAGAATTTCTTGACTATTTTGTTGACCCTCCAATGTACACAATTAAAGAATGTATAGAACGAGGATTAACATATAGCGTACCATTAAAAGCAAAATTAAAATTATATTGCACAGACCCCGAACACGAGGACTTTAATACAGTTATACAAGATGTATACTTAGGTGCAATACCATATATGACACCAAGAGGAACCTTTGTCATTAATGGAGCCGAAAGAGTAATAGTATCACAATTACATAGATCTCCAGGAGTATTCTTTGGACAAAGTTTGCACCCAAACGGAACAAAACTTTATTCGGCAAGAATAATTCCATTTAAAGGATCTTGGATCGAATTTGCAACAGATATTAACAATGTTATGTATGCATACATCGATCGTAAAAAGAAATTACCGGTAACAACACTATTAAGAGCAATAGGTTTCGAAAGCGATAAAGATATATTAGAAATATTTAACTTAGCCGAAGAATTTAAAGTAACAAAAACAGGTATAAGAAAAGCTATTGGCAGAAAATTAGCAGCAAGAGTTCTTAAATCGTGGACAGAAGATTTTGTCGACGAAGATACAGGCGAAGTTGTTACTATAGAACGGAACGAAGTAATTATCGATAGAGAAACAGTAATCGAAAAATCGCATCTTGATGTTATTTTAGATTCGGGAGTAAAAAATATATTGCTACATAAAGAAAATCAAAGTTCGCAAGATTATGCAATAATATACAATACATTGCAAAAAGACCCAAGTAACTCCGAAAAAGAAGCAATATTATATATATATCGACAATTAAGAAACTCAGAACCACCGGACGAATCAACAGCCCGAGATGTTATCGATAAACTATTTTTCTCCGAAAAACGATACGATTTAGGAGAAGTAGGACGATACAGAATAAACAAAAAATTAAATATTAGTATTCCGATGGACGTAAAAGTCCTTACAAACGAGGACATAATCGAAATAATTAAATATTTAATAGAATTAATAAACTCAAAAACCGATGTCGATGATATAGATCATTTAAGCAATCGTAGAGTAAGAACCGTTGGCGAACAACTTGCAAATCAATTTGGAGTTGGTTTAGCACGTATGGCAAGAACAATTCGCGAAAGAATGAACGTTAGAGATAACGAAGTATTTACACCAATAGATTTAATAAACTCAAAAACATTATCATCGGTAATAAACTCATTCTTTGGAACAAATCAGCTATCACAATTTATGGATCAAACAAATCCATTAGCTGAGATGACACATAAACGACGATTATCGGCATTAGGACCCGGAGGATTATCTCGCGAACGTGCCGGATTTGAAGTTAGAGATGTTCATTATACCCATTATGGAAGACTATGTCCTATAGAAACCCCCGAAGGACCAAATATTGGATTAATATCATCGCTATGTGTTTTTGCTAAAATAAACGATTTAGGATTTATCGAAACCCCATATCGAAAAGTAGAAGCAGGAAATGTAGCACTAGAAAACAAAGATATAATATACCTTAGTGCCGAAGAAGAAGAAGAAAAAATTATTGCACAAGCAAATGCACTTGTAGATGAACAAGGTAAATTCTTATCGCAAAGAGTAAAATCAAGATTTAACGGCGACTTTCCAAACTCATTACCCGAGGAAGTCCATTTAATGGATGTAGCTCCAAACCAAATAGCATCAATAGCAGCATCATTAATACCATTCCTTGAACATGACGATGCAAACCGTGCATTAATGGGATCAAACATGATGCGACAAGCAGTTCCGTTATTAAACCCCGAAGCCCCAATCGTAGGAACAGGTATAGAAGAAAGAGTTGCATACGACTCAAGAATATTATTTACAGCCGAAAAAGACGGAATTGTAGAATATGTTGACGCAAAAGAAATTATTATTAAATACGATAGAACCGACGAAGAAAAATTAATATCTTTCGACGATGGATTAAGTAAATATGTATTACCGAAATTTCTAAAAACAAATCAAAACACAATAGTTAATTTACGACCAATTGTAAGAAAAGGACAAAAAGTTAAAAAAGGAGAAGTTTTAACCGAAGGATATGCAACTCAAGACGGAGAATTAGCACTTGGGAGAAACCTAAAAGTTGCATTTATGCCTTGGAAAGGTTATAACTTTGAAGATGCTATTGTAATATCAGAAAAAGTTGTTCGCGAAGATACATTTACATCAATACATATCGAAGAACACCAATTAGAAGTTCGTGATACAAAATTAGGAGTCGAAGAACTAACATCGGAT
>JALSQC010000035.1 GCA_026985625.1 Bacteroidales bacterium
ACTATTGGAATAAACTAAACGATAATATTGCATACGAAAAAATTACTTACGCTAAAAATGTTCCTCAATGGAAGTGGATAGTTGCAACAGGAGTATATATTGACGAAATAGATGCTAATATAGCAGCTTATAAAAGTAAAATTAAAACAGAATTAATAGAAAGTATTTTAATTATAGGTTCTATATTTACTTTACTTTTTATATTTTCGATATGGTATTCTATAATAAATATTTTTAAGCCCTTAAAAAAAGCATCAAATATTTTACTACAAATGTCTGTAGGAAAAATTAATCACGATATAACAGTAAAAACCGAAAACGAAATAGGAATTATTTTAAAATCGTTAAAAAAGCTAATTCAAAATTTAAAAAACGTAACACATGTTGCAACCGAAATAGGAAAAGGTAATTTAACGGTAGAATATAAACCCTTAGGTGATGATGACGAATTAGGCAATGCAATAGTAAATATGCGTGATAGTTTAATCGAAGCTCAAAAAAAAGAAAATATACGAAAACAAGAGGAAGCTGAACGCAATTGGACAACACAAGGTTTTGCAAATTTTGGAGACATATTACGCCAAAATTCCGATGATATAAATATATTATCCGATAAAATTATTACCGAATTGGTTCATTATCTTGATGCTAACCAAGGAGGATTATTTATCTTAAACGACGAAAATAAAGAAAATATAACATTAGATTTATTATCGGCTTATGCTTTTGAACGTAAAAAGTTCTTGCAAAAATCAATAAAATTAGGCGAAGGGTTAGTAGGAACTTGTGCTATAGAAAAACAAACAATCTATATGACCGATGTTCCTGACGATTATATAAATATAACATCGGGTTTGGGAGATGCAAACCCAAGGAGTATATTAATTGTTCCTCTTAAAATCGAAGACGATATATATGGAGTTGTAGAACTTGCATCGTTTAACGAATTTCCAAAATACAAAATAGAGTTTGTCGAAAAAGTAGGCGAAAGTATTGCATCAACACTGTCAACAGTTAAAATAAACCAACGAACAGCAATGTTGTTAGAGCAATCGCAACAACAAGCCGAAGAACTTGCCGCTCAAGAAGAAGAAATGCGTCAAAATCTCGAAGAAATGCAAGCAACACAAGAGGAAGCAGCCAGACGCGAATCGGAAATGACAAGTCTTGTCGAAGCTTTAAATGTATCGGCATTAGTATCTGAATTTGATTTGCAAGGAAATATTTTAAATATAAACGATAATTTTTTAAAACTTTTCGGAATAGAATCAAAAGATGTTTTTATTGGTAAAAATCATAAAGATTTTTATGATATGGCTAACGACTTCGAAACATACTCGGAGTTTTGGAATAAAATAAAATCAGGCGAGATAGTATCTAATCCCAAAAGCAAAATTAATTTACCAAATGGTAAAAATGTTTGGCTAAACGAAGTTTATAGCCCTATTAAAAATTCTGACGATGAGATAGTAAGAATATTTAATATTTCTGTAGATATTACAAAACAAATACTAATTGAGGAAGAAATTGCCGAACAAAATAAACGATTAAAAGAACAAGAAGAAGAAATGAATCAAAATATCGAGGAAATGATGGCAATTCAAGAAGAAACAAATATTATACAAAAAGAAATTTTATCTTATAACAGTGTAATAGATTTGCTTAGTTATAAATTAGAATTAAATAGCGATAATATTATAACATCTAACGATTTATCATTCTTTGAAACTTTAGGATATGATTTCTCAAAAATAACAAACCTCGATTTCGAGAGTTTAGTAGTCGATAAAGAAACGTATAAAAATATTATAAGCGATTTATCATCGGGATTATCGGTATCAAAAAAAATAAAACTTTTAAACAGTAAATCAGAAGAGGTCGAAAAAGAATTACACTTTACAAGCATACTAAATAACGATGGCGAAATTGAAAAAATATGGATATTTATAAATAAATAAAAATATGGTGCAGCATAATTTAAATTTAGGAATAATAGAACAAAAAAAAATAATCGAAGTATTAAAACAAAAATATGCTTTAGATTATAAAAATTATACGCCAACTGCTTTTAAAAACAGAATAATGGCTGTTATGGCCAATAATAACTTTAATATTGATAGTTTAATAAACGAAATAGAAACAAACCCCGAATTTAAACTTAATTTTTTACACAATTTCCAAATTCCCGAAACCGAGTTATTTAGAGACCCCGCTGTTTGGCGAGAATTAACATCAAAAATATTATTTAAAATAAATAAACCTAATTATAAAATATGGATACCCGATTTTACAACAGGCGACGAGGTTTTTACAATTGCAATAATACTTAAAGAACTAAATCTGACAGATAAAATTAAAGTTTACATATCGTCAAACTCTCATACCAGTATTAACGAAGAAGGATTTGGCTTTTTTTCCGAGAAACATTTTTTAGTTGATGACGCAAACTACAAACGGTATAAAACCAAAGAAAACGAACAATTAAATAAATATTTTACAGTTTTAAATAATAATTATATATTCGATAAAAATTTATTATCAGATTTTAATTTTATAAGTAAAAATATAGACGAATATAATTTTCCAAAAGTCGATTTAATAATATATCGAAACAAAATGATATACTATAATCTACCGTTACAAAATAAAATATTAAAATTAATATACGATTTTTTATTACCCGGAGGAGTATTAGTAATAGGAACAAAAGAAACTATAGAATTTAATACAATAAAAGATTATTTTAAAGAAATAAATAAATTAAACAGAATTTATAAAAAAGTAAAGTAGTTAAATGAAATATAAAGCATTAATAATAGGAGGTTCTGCCGGTAGTTTTCAAATAATATTAAAAATTATATCAAAACTGCCAAAAAACTTTCATTTACCTGTTTTTTTAAGTTTGCACAGATTAAAACATATACGTAGCGGATTTGTCGAGGCATTATCAACAAAATCGGTTTTACCAATTAAAGAACCTGTAGATAAAGAACTTGTAAAATCAGGAATAATTTATCTGGCACCTGCAAACTACCATATGTATATAGAGTTAGGAGGCAGAATAGCACTATCTACCGAACCACCGGTAAATCATTCGCGTCCATCAATTGATTTATCGTTTTTTTCGGCAGCAAATGTTTATAGAGACAAACTAATAGGCGTAATTTTATCGGGAGCAAATCGCGACGGAGCATTAGGACTACGACAAGTAAAAAAATATAACGGACTAACAATTGTACAAGACCCTTTAGAGAGCCAAATAAATACAATGCCAAATGCAGCAATAGAAAAAACAAACGTCGATTACATTTATAAAACGCAAGAAATTATTAACTTTTTAAATAAAATCGAAAAATAAATGAACAATAAAACAAAAAAAATAATATTAATAACAAGTTTGTTACTGTCGGTTATTTTAGTAATATTATTAAATTTTAATAATATTGCCGGAATAAATTTATCGACAAATTATAAAATATTTTTAAAATCAGCATTAATATTATTAATACTTTTATCGTTAATAATATCAATATTAATTAAAACAAAAAAAGAGATAGAAGAAGTTATTAAAGAAAAAATTATTTATAAAGATATCGAACCCGAAAAAAACAAAAAAAACGACGAACAAAATAAAGATTTTGATTATACAGTAAATAATATTGTTAACGATATTTTAAAAGACAGTAATAAAAAAATTACAGAACAACTTATATCAAAAATTTGTAAAAAATTTGAACTTTGCCAAGCAATAGCATACTCAAAAAATAACGATATTTTTGTTCCAATTGCAAAATATGCTTATTTTGCAGACGAAGAACCAAAATCATTTAAAGAGGGTGACGGAATGTTAGGACAAACAGTAAAAAATAAAAAACAATTTATCTTAACCGATATTCCCGACGGATATATCGAAATAATATCAGGATTAGGAAAAGGAAAACCAAAAGAAATACTAATGCAGCCAATAATATTAAACAACGAAAATGTTACAGGTATAATAGAGTTTGCAAGTTTTAAAAACTTTAGCAACACAGAAAAACAAGTAATAAACGAAATAGCAAAAAAAATTAAAAATTAATAAATGACTGATAAAAAAGAAAAATGCGGAATATTTGGCTTATCGTGTAAAACCAATAAATACCCAATAGGAGGATTTATATTTGGCTTAATGTTTCCTATTATGGCATGGGCTATTGATTTTACATTTAAAGATTTAGATTTTTCGCTAAAAAGCATAGCATATATGCATGCAACAAATCCATTACAATATGTAATAGATTCAGCACCTTTAATCTTAGGAGGTGTTGCTTATTTATTGGCATTACGAATACAAAAAGATCAAAATAAAATGGAAAAAATAATAACAGACCGTCAAATTTACGAAGAAAAAATATCAGATTTTGCAAATAAAATAGGAAAAGGAGATTACGATGCCGATATAGATAATGACTTAAAAAACGATATATTGGTTAAATCGTTATTTAGAATGCGTAACGATCTAAAACAAAATAAACTGCAAGAAGAAAAAAATAAATGGATAATAAAAGGTAGAGACATAATATCCTCAACTTTACGAAAATACCAAAATATCGAAGACTTATCATACAATGTATTAATAGATATTTTAAATTATACAAATCTTATACAAGGAGCATTCTATATTTATAACGACGAAACAAAAAAAATAATAAATACAGCATCATACGCATACGACCGTAGAAAATATATAAACCAAGAATTTGCTATAGGACAAGGACTCATAGGACAAGCAGCATTTGAGTTAGATACAGTTTATCGAAAAGAAATTCCCGATTACTACGTAACAATAACATCAGGTATTTTAGGCGAAAAAAAACCGGGTAGCATATTAATAGTTCCATTAATAAGCGACGAAAAATTACAAGGAGTAATAGAAGTAGCATCAATACAAGACGAAATACCGGAACTAACAATTGATTTTATCGAAGGATTAAGCGAAGTAATAGGGCAAACAATATTTAACCTCTTAATAAACAATAAAACACAAACATTGCTTGAGGAATCACAAAAAATGACTCAAGAGCTACAAGAAAACGAAGAAGAACTTCGTCAAAATGCCGAAGAAATGCGGGCAACACAAGAAGAACTCGAAAAAACAA
>JALSQC010000036.1 GCA_026985625.1 Bacteroidales bacterium
AAAGCCAATGTTACTAAAGACCAAATATCAGCAATAGCTTTTACTCGCGGACCGGGATTACTTGGTTCGTTACTCGTAGGAACATCTTTTGCAAAAGGTTTTGCTCTGGCAAAAAATATTCCTTTAATAGATGTTAATCATTTGCAAGGACATATTTTAGTTCATTTTTTAAACGAGAAAAACGAGAAAAGCGAAAAGCCAAAATTTCCGTTCTTATGTTTGTTAGTATCGGGCGGACACACTCAAATTGTTTTAGTTAAAGATTATTTGCAAATGGAGATAATAGGGCAAACAATAGACGATGCCGCAGGCGAAGCTTTCGATAAATGTGCAAAAGTTATGGGTTTGCCATATCCGGGAGGACCTGTTATCGATAATCTTGCAAAAAAAGGCGATATGTTTAAATTTAAATTTAATAAACCAAGAATAAAAAATTACGATTATAGTTTTAGTGGACTAAAAACATCGTTCTTATATTACTTACGCGACCAAATTAAATATGACGAGAATTTTATCGAAAAAAACAAATCCGATCTGTGTGCATCGCTACAAAAAACAATAGTAGATATTTTGTTCGATAAACTTATAAAAGCAGCAAAAGATTATAATATAAACGAGATAGCCATATCGGGAGGAGTATCGGCAAACTCGGCAATACGAAAATCGTTAAAATATTTTTCGCAAAAACTTAATTGGAAAATATATTTGCCAAAAATATCATATACAACCGATAATGCTGCAATGATAGCAATTACAGGATATTATAAATATTTTAAAAAAGAATTTGCATCGCAAGATATTGTTCCAAAAGCAAAAATGAACATTTAAAACATTAAGCAATAAAATTATTAATTTACTGTTAATATGTAAATTAGATTATATTATAAAATTTATAATTATAATAAAATATTAAAATTAAAAAATATATCTTTGCAAAATGTTTAAAAATAAAAACATATTTATAATCTCGGTTTTTGTCGTATTTATTATAACAAGTTGTAGCGAATTTCAAAAAGTGTTAAAAAGCTCCGACTACAATCTAAAATACGAAAAAGCCCAAGAATATTATAATAACGAAGATTATTACCGAGCACAATCGTTGCTCGAAGAATTAGTCCCTATTTTTAGAGGAACATCTAAAGCCGAAAAAGTTTATTATATGTATGCTTATTGCTTATATAATCAAGGCGAGCATATATTAGCAGGATATCATTTTAAAAATTTTGCACGAACATATCCAACATCAAAACACGTTGAAGAATGCGAATATATGTCGGCTTATTGTCAATATCTTAACTCGCCCGAACCAAGTTTAGACCAAACTTATACAAAAAAAGCAATAAACGCTTTGCAATTATTTATTAATAAATACCCAAATAGCGACAAAGTAGAAAAATGTAATAACCTTATAGACGAACTACATAAAAAACTCGAAACAAAAGCATTTAACTCGGCAATGTTATACTACAAAATAGGCGATTACAAAGCTGCAATTACAACATTTAAAAACGTATTAATAAAATTTCCGGATACACATTATAGAGAAGAAATATTATTTTATATTCTAAAATCCTCGTATCTTTATGCACAAAATAGTATTACAAAAAAACAAACAAAAAGATATAAATCGACAATAACCGAATATTATGCTTTAATTGACGAGTTTCCAAAAACAACTTACATTAAACAAGCCGAAAAAATATTTGATAACTCTAGAAAAAATATAAAATAAAAATTATGGATTATAAAAAAACAAACGCCGTAAACACAACAATTACACGAGATTTAGATAAACTAAATCCCGATACAAATATTTATGAAACAATAAATATTTTAGCTAAACGCTCAAACCAAATTGCATTAGAAATAGGGGAGGAATTAATCGAAAAACTCGAGAAATTTGCATCTTATACCGACAATCTCGAAGAAAGATTCGAAAATTGGGAACAAATAGAAGTGTCGAAATTTTACGAAAAATTACCAAAACCAACACTAATAGCAATTCAAGAACTAATAGAAGGCAAAATACATTATCACTATCCTGAAAAGGATGCTTAAAAATAAAAAAATATTACTTGGAGTATCGGGAGGTATAGCAGCATACAAAGCAGCATACCTTACCCGCTTGTTTGTTAAAAACAATGCCGATGTTAAAATAATTATGACACCAACGGCAAAAGAATTTGTTACTCCGTTAACATTTGCAACTTTAAGTAAAAATCCTGTTTATACTGACTTTTTTAACCCCGAGAACGGCAATTGGAATTCCCACGTAGATTTAGGTCTATGGGCAGATTTATTTATTATTGCCCCAGCTACGGCAAATACCATTGCCAAAATGGCAAACGGCATAGCCGACAATTTATTACTTACTACATATTTGTCGGTAAAAGCACCTGTATTTATTGCTCCTGCAATGGATTTGGATATGTATAAACACGTATCGACAAAACAAAATATAAAAAAATTAGAAACCGCCGGAGTAAATATTATTAATGCTACAAAAGGAGAATTAGCAAGCGGATTGTGTGGCGAAGGCAGAATGCAAGACCCCGAGAATATTTTATCTGTTATTACAGACTTTTTAAATCAAAAAAAAAAATTAAAAAATAAAAAAATTCTTGTAACAGCAGGTCCTACATACGAAAAAATAGATTCGGTAAGATTTATAGGAAACTTTTCGAGTGGAAAAATGGGATACGCAATAGCCGACGAATTAGCCAATATGGGAGCCAAAGTTAAATTAATATCAGGACCCGTAAATATTACAACAACAAATAAAAATATAGACATTATAAAAGTAACATCGGCACAAGAAATGTTCGAAAAATCAATAAAACATTTTAAAAATAGCGATGCAGGAATTTTAGCAGCAGCAGTTGCCGATTATACACCCGAAAATTTTATAAATAAAAAAATAAAACATCAAAATAAAAATTTAACAATAAACCTAAAACCAACAAAAGATATTGCTGCAAACCTTGGTAAAATAAAAACCAAAAACCAAAAACTTATAGGATTTGCATTAGAGACAAATGACGAAATAAAAAACGCCAAAAAAAAATTAAAAAATAAAAACTTCGATTTTATAATATTAAACTCGTTAAACGATAAAAACACAGGATTTATGTTCGATACAAATAAAATTTCTATAATAGACAAAAACAATAATATCGAAAAATTTAAGTTAAAAAATAAAACATTAGTTGCAAAAGATATAGTTAACAAACTAATAAAAATTTTAGACTAAATGCTAAAAAATATAATAATAATATTGCTTTTAATAATTGTTAAAAATGCTTTCTCGCAAGAGCTAAATTGCAGAGTGCAGGTTATGTCGCAACAAATACAAGGAACAAACAAAAGTGTTTTTCAAGATATGCAAAAAAGCATTTACGAGTTTATGAACAATACAAAATGGACAAATAATGTTTTTGGTGTCGAAGAACGTATAGAGTGTAACATATTAATAAATATATCAAAACAAATATCGGTTGACCAATTCGAGGGATATATGCAAATAACATCGAACCGTCCTGTTTATAACACAAATCTAAATACAATAATGATAAATTATCGCGATGGAGATATAAAATTTACATACGCAGAATTTCAACCTTTATTATTTAACGAAAACGCATCAAATACAAACTTGGTATCACTTTTAGCATATTATGCATATTTAATTATAGGTTTCGATTACGACTCGTTCTCGTTAAACGGAGGCGACCCTTACTTTGCAAAAGCAAGCAAAATAGTTGATAATATGCAAAACTCAACCGAAAAAGGATGGAAATCGTTCGAGAGCCAAAAAAACAGATATTGGATAATTCATAATATTTTAGACGATGCCTACAGCCCTATTCGCGAGTTTGAGTATAAATATCACAGATTAGGCTTAGATGTAATGTCGAAAAAATTAACCGAAGGAAGAAGCGAAATAGCCGAAAGCCTTAAACTTTTACAAAAAGTTTATCGTAAAAAACCCGACCCGTTTATGCCATATTATAAAATTGTAATAGAATCAAAATCCGACGAATTTGTAAATATATTCTCGGGCTCGTTCTCCGAAGAAAAAGCACGGGTTGTAAATATACTTAAAGAAATAGACCCCGCAAACTCAAGTAAATATCAAAAAATAATGACTACTCAAAATTAGTTTATATGATAAGTTCTTTGTCGGTAAAAAATTATGCTCTTATTAAAAATATAAACGTAAACTTTAAAAAAGGTTTAAATATTATTACCGGAGAAACAGGAGCCGGAAAATCAATACTAACAGGAGCCTTATCATTATTACTTGGAGCAAGAGCTGATTTCTCGGTTTTAAACGATAAACAAAAAAAATGTATTGTCGAAGCCGAATTTAATATTAAGAACTATAATCTTTCTGACTTTTTCGACAAAAATAATCTCGATTACGACGAAATTACAATAATTAGACGCGAAATTAATACAAATGGAAAATCAAGAGCTTTTATAAACGATACCCCGGTAAATTTGTCGGTTTTAAAAAATTTTACCGAGAACTTAATAGATATACACTCGCAAAATCAAAATCAAATAATAAATAATAAAGATTTTACAATAAAAATACTTGACTCTTATTGTAATTATAACGAATTACTAAAAAAATATAAAGACAATTTTAATAATTATAAAAAAACAAAAATCGAATTAATAGAATTTAAAGAAAATATAAAAAAACAAAAAAACGATTTAGATTATTTGCAATACCAATACGAACAACTAAATAAAATAGAACTCGAAAATATTAATCAATCCGAGATAGAAGAAGAAATAGAAAAACTATCACACGTAGAAGAAATAAAAAATGCACTCTCGCAAGCGACATTTTATCTTAACGAAACCGACGAAAACATAATATCAAACCTAAACTCAATAAAAAATACAATAGCAAAAATAAGCTCGTATTACAGCAAAGCAACCGAAATACACAACCGCTTAGAGTCTGTAATTATAGAGATTAACGATATTGCTTCGGACATAGAAATAGAAAACTCAAATCTGGAATTTAATCCCGAACTACTCGATAAACTAAATCAAACATTAGATAATATTTATTCGTTACAAACAAAACACAATGTAAAAACAGTAGAAGAATTATTACAAAT
>JALSQC010000037.1 GCA_026985625.1 Bacteroidales bacterium
TCGAGCAACCTAAAAGTTGTAGGTGTTACCGGAACAAACGGAAAAACTACAATAGCAACATTACTTTACAAAACATTTAAACTAGCAGGATATAAAGTAGGATTACTATCTACAGTAAAAAATATTATTAACGATACAGATATTAAAGCTACGCATACAACTCCCGATGCAATTCAAATTAACAAATTAATGAGTAAAATGGTAGAGCAAGGGTGCGAGTATTGTTTTATGGAGGTTAGCTCGCATGCTATACATCAACATCGAATAGCAGGAATCAATTTTAATATCGGAATCTTTACAAATATAACACACGACCATCTCGATTATCATAAAACGTTTAAAGAATATATAAATGCAAAAAAAATGTTTTTCGATAATTTAAAAAAAACATCAATTGCAATATCAAATTCCGATGATAAAAACGGATTAATAATGTTGCAAAATACAAATGCAAAAAAAC
Organism: Bacteroidales bacterium; assembly: GCA_026985625.1. Lineage (GTDB taxonomy): Bacteria > Bacteroidota > Bacteroidia > Bacteroidales > JAFGXI01 > JALSQC01. The sequence continues at coordinate 461 of JALSQC010000037.1, forward strand.
TAACTTATTCGTTAAAATCGGCAAGCGATTATAAAGCAAAAATTTTAGAAAAATCTTTTGACGGAACTTTAATAAAAATACAAAATACCGAACTTTGGGTTAATTTTATAGGAGTGTTTAATGTATATAATCTGCTTGCGGTTTATGCAGTAGCGGTAAATTTAGGGTTAGAACACAACGAGACCTTACAAATATTAAGCAAGCTAACATCGGTTGACGGCAGATTTCAAAATATTAAATCAAAAAATAATATTACCGCAATAATCGATTATGCACATACCCCTGATGCTTTACAAAATGTTATAAAAACTATAAACGAGTTAAAAACAAATCAACAAACATTAATAACAGTTGTTGGAGCTGGTGGTAATCGCGACAAAACAAAACGTCCCGAGATGGCCGAAATAGCATCTAAACTTAGTGATAAACTAATTCTTACATCGGATAATCCTCGAGACGAAAATCCTGACGATATTATTGCTGATATGATAAAAGGCATTTATCCCGAGAATCAAAATAAAGTTTTAACAATAACCGATAGACGTTCGGCTATTAAAACAGCTTGTATGATGGCTAATAGTGGCGATATAATTCTTATTGCGGGAAAAGGACATGAGAATTATCAAGAAATTAACGGAGTTAAACATCATTTCGACGATAAAGAAGAGGTTATAAAAATTTTAAAACAATTTAATAATTAAATTATGTTATATTATTTATTTAATTACTTACAAAAATTTGATATTCCCGGAGCAGGAGTATTTCAATACATTACTTTTAGAGCTGCAATGGTAGTTATTACATCGTTGCTGATATCATTAGTTTTTGGAAAAAAAATAATTTATTTTTTACAACGCAAACAAATTGGCGAAACAATTCGCGATTTGGGACTCGAGGGACAATTACAAAAAAAAGGAACTCCGACAATGGGTGGAGTTATAATAATAGCATCAATAGTAATACCGCTGTTATTATTTGCCGATTTAAAAAATGTTTACATAATTTTAATGATTGCATCAACAATTTGGTTAGGAATTATAGGCTTTATCGACGATTATATTAAAGTTGTAAAAAAAGATAAAAAAGGATTACACGGAAAATTTAAAATAATAGGACAAGTTGGCTTAGGAATAATAATAGGAACAACTCTTTATTTTAACGATAATGTTTTAATTCGCGAAAAAGTTTATGATAATAACGGACAAGTTAAACAAGAATGGGTAAACAACGGAAAATGTGATATTTTAAAAGATGTTACCGTAGATGTAAAATCAACAAAAACAACTATTCCGTTTGTAAAAAATAATGAGTTTAATTACGAGGATTTATTATGGTTTCTTAGTCCCGAAACACGTAGTCGTTGGGTATGGTTAGTATTTATAATAATATCTATTTTTATAATTACGGCAGTGTCAAACGGTGCTAATATGACCGATGGTTTAGATGGACTTGCCGCAGGAACATCTGCAATAATAGGAGTTGCTTTAGGAATACTTGCATACGTTTCGGGTAACGTTATATTATCCGATTATTTAAACATAATGTATATTCCTCACTCAGGCGAGTTAATGATTTTTGCATCGGCATTTATTGGAGCTACTGTTGGTTTCCTTTGGTATAATTCTTATCCGGCACAAGTATTTATGGGCGATACGGGTAGCTTGGCAATAGGCGGAATAATTGCTGTGTTTGCAATAATAATACGCAAAGAACTATTAATTCCGGTATTGGCTGCTATTTTCTTAGCCGAGAATTTATCGGTTATGATACAAGTATCGTATTTTAAATACACAAAAAAGAAATATGGCGAGGGAAAACGAATATTCTTAATGGCTCCCTTGCATCATCATTATCAAAAAAAAGGATATTTAGAACCAAAGATAGTTACCCGATTCTGGATTGTGGGAATTTTCTTTGCAATTTTAGCAATTATAACATTAAAACTAAGATAAATTTATATAAATTATGATAACAAATAATAATCAAAAAAAACTAATTGTAATTTTAGGAGCAGGAGAAAGCGGAACAGGAGCTGCTGTTCTTGCAAAAACACAAGGATTTGACGTTTTTGTTTCGGATTATGGCGAAATTAAACAAAAGTATATCGATGTATTAAATAAATATAACATAGAGTGGGAACAAAATAAGCACACTGTAGATAAAATTGTTAAAGCAAACGAAGTGATTAAAAGTCCGGGTATATCAAATAATATCGATATTATAAAAGAAATTAAAGATAGAGATATAAAAATTATATCCGAGATAGAGTTTGCCGCACGATATACATCTGCTGTAAAAGTTTGTGTTACAGGTAGTAACGGAAAAACAACAACAACATCGCTCATTTATCATATTTTATCTAATGCAGGATTAAACGTAGGAATTGCCGGAAATATAGGAAAAAGCTTTGCTTATCAGGTTGCGTTAAAAAAATACGATTATTATGTAATAGAACTTAGTAGCTTTCAACTCGACGATATGTTTGATTTTAAAGCCGATTTGGCAATATTATTAAATATTACTCCCGACCATTTAGACCGTTACGACTATAAATTACAAAATTATATAAACTCAAAATTTAGAATTACACGTAACCAAAAAAAGAAAGACCATTTTATATATTGTTCCGACGACGAAATAATAATGAAAGAACTCGAAAGTAGAAATCTCGAATCTACAAATCTCGATTTTACTATAACAAAAAAAACAAAACAAGGAGCCTACATCGAAAACAAAAAACTTAAAGTAGATTACAAAAACGAAAAATTTTCTATGTTGTTGCACGACCTTGCATTACAAGGAAAACACAATACATATAATTCAATGGCAGCCGCAATAGCGTCAAAAGTTTTAAATATAAAAAACGAGAATATTCGCGAAAGTTTAATGGATTTTAAAAATATTGAACACAGATTAGAACCTGTTTTATCAATAAATAAAATTCAATTTATTAACGACTCAAAAGCTACAAATGTAAACTCAACATGGTATGCCCTCGAGAGTATATCAACCAAAATAGTTTGGATAGTAGGAGGTATAGATAAAGGTAACGATTACAGCCTACTTATTAATTTAGTAAAACAAAAAGTAAAAGCAATAATATGCTTAGGTGTAGATAATAAAAATATACACAATATATTTGGCAACATTGTAGATATAATTGAGGATACACAATCGATGCAAGAGGCTGTAAAACTATCGTATAAATATGCCGACAAAGGCGATACGGTTTTACTGTCACCGGCTTGTGCAAGTTTCGATTTGTTTGATAATTACGAGGATAGGGGACTACAATTTAAAATGGCAGTAAGAAACTTATAAAATAAATGTCAGATAAAGTAATAAAATATTTTCAAGGCGATAGATATATTTGGTGGATAATAATTCTATTATCGCTGGTATCACTTCTTTCGGTTTATAGTGCAACAGGAACACTGGCATATAAAGTAAGAGGAGGAAATGTTTTTTATTATCTAATAAAACACGGAGGGATATTACTTGTAGGTTTTATAATAACATTTTTAATACACAGAATAAATTATAAAATTTATTTACGATTAGCACAAATATTTTTAATAATTACAATACCATTATTAATTTTTACATTAATAACCGGAACAAATTTAAACGATGCATCGCGATGGATACGAATACCCGTTATAGGATTAACATTTCAAACCTCAGACCTTGCAAAGTTCTCGTTAATTATTTTTGTTGCCAGATATTTATCTCAAAATCAAGATAAAATACACGATTTTAAATTAGGATTACGAAAAATATTATTAATAATTATTTTTGTTTGTTTATTAATATTTCCGGCTAATTTTTCCACATCAGCATTATTGTTTGTAAATACAACAATATTATTAATTTTTGGCAGAGCAAAAGTATGGCACATATTAGCATTATATTTAGCAGGCATAACAATGTTCGCATTGTTAATAATATTATCGCCTCACATATCCTTTCTCGGGCGTTTGCAAACCTGGAAAAATCGTATCGAAAATTATATAGGAGGAACCAATAAATCAAAAAAATCAAAAGAAAAAATAAATGACGATAGTTTTCAGGTAACACAAGCAAAAATAGCAATAGCAACCGGAGGAATAATGGGACGAGGTCCGGGAAACAGCATACAACGAAACTCATTGCCACACCCGTATTCCGATTTTATTTATGCAATTATTATAGAAGAATACGGACTATTTGGCGGATTATTTCTTATATTTATTTACTTGGCACTATTATACAGGGCATATCTAATAGTAATTAATACAAAAAGTCAGTTTGCAGCTTTTTTAGCTATAGGTTTAACGTTTAATTTAGTTTTTCAAGCATTAATAAATATGGGAGTAGCCGTAAATATTTTGCCGGTTACGGGGCAAACATTACCGTTGGTAAGTATGGGAGGAACCTCAATATTTTTTACAAGTGCAACTTTTGGAATTATACTTAACGTTAGCAAAAGTTCCATAAAAAATAAAAAGGAAGCAACAGAAAACATAAACACTAAAAACTAATAAATAAAATATAATATTATGAAATTAGAACATAGCAAAAGAATAATAATAAGCGGGGGAGGAACCGGAGGGCATATATTTCCTGCAATATCAATAGCAAACTCAATAAAAAATGCCGATAAAAGTGCCGAGATTTTATTTGTTGGAGCT
>JALSQC010000038.1 GCA_026985625.1 Bacteroidales bacterium
TTTAACATTTATGCATCAAAAACTGACTCTACATTTAATTACATATTTAACAACATATTAGAACTAAAATTTAACAAATCGCAATTACAAATAACTAAAAGCAAATTACCCGAATACAAAAAAAAATATCTCGAAACATACTCGTTATTTATAAAAACATTTTTAAACCAAGAACAACAAGATTTTAACGAGTTTATTGGTGTTAGCTCCGATAATATAGATTTTTACAATAAATTAAACGACTCGTTACCCGAAAAACTATTTTATATTAGCCAAACCAAACTTATGATATCAATTAACGATTTTATTTTTGGATATTATTACAAATCGGCAACAAACTTTTTATCGTCGTATTATTTAATTAAAAAAAACAATAATAAATTTCCCGAGTATATTAAAAACTATAAATTATTAGGTATTTTTGATGTTATACTCGGAAATATTCCTAAAGATTACAATATAGTTAAAAAACTTTTTTCGTTAAACGGTGATATAAATTCGGGAATAAAAAAACTAAAATACTATTATTCGAGTCTAAAAATAAAATCCGAAAAAACAGAAGCAAGTATAATTCTATATTTTACAAACAAAAATTTTAGTAATAACATAACATATTTAAATTTTAACGACAAAACAAAAAATCCTTTATTAATTTTTACATACTCAAATTATCTTTTATCTACCGATAGTACACTAAAAGCAATTAAAATATTAAATAATTACAAACCCGACTCTAATTTTATTTTTTATTATATTTATTACCAACGCGGATTGTTAAAATTGTATAGTTTAGACAAATCGGCAAAAAAAGATTTATTATTTTTTGTAAATAATTTTTCGGGGATTAATTATATAAAATCGGCTTTCGAAAAAATATATTGGTATAATATTATCTTTAATAATAAATCTGATAATATAAAAATAGCCGAAAAAATAAAAAATATTGGAAATGCGGCAATAGACGAGGATAAACAAGCTTTAAAAAATATAGAAAATCCATATTCAAATATAATTTTATTAAAATCGAGATTGTTGTTCGATGGTGGTTTTTATAAAAAAACTTTAGCTTTATTGATTAAAAATAAAAACTCTGCTTTGTATAAAAATATCGAAGAAAAATTAGAATATCTATACCGTTTAGCCCGTGTTTACGACAAATTAAACAATAATAACAAGGCTATAAATTTATATAAAAAAGTTATTTTATATGGTAGTAATCAGCCGTATTATTTTGTTGCAAACTCGGCTCTATGTATTGCCGAAATTTACGAAAAACAAAAGAACTTTACTCAAGCAAAGTTCTTTTATAAAAAATGTTTATCTATAAATAATTACGGTTATAAAAACGGCATAGAGCTAAAAGCCAAAGCCGGATTAAACCGAATTAAGCATTAACCATCATTGGCATTAACAGCATAAGAAGATCCTCGTTTTCGTTTTCTTTATCTGCCGGTAAAATAATACCTGCACGTGTAGGATCCGACATTTCCATTACAATCTCTTGTGAGTCGATATTAGATAAAATTTCTATTAAAAATGTCGATTTAAAACCTATTTGCAATTTGTCGCCAATAAACGAACAAGGCACGCTCTCATCTGCCGACAAGGCAAAATCAATATCTTGAGCCGATATATTAACGTTATTTGCATCTATTGATAATTTTATTAAGTTGCTTGCTTGATTAGAGAAAATCGAAACGCGTTTTAAGGCTGTGTAAAATTCTACTCTGTCAATTGTCATTTTATTTGGATTTTCGGTAGGGATAACTGCATTGTAACTTGGATAGTTTCCTTCTACCAAACGACAAATTATTTTATAGTCGTTAAAATCAACAAATGTATTTTTATTATCGAACTGTATGTTTACCTCCTCGTCGGTTTTTAATAAAATATTTTTTATAATTAATGCCGATTTTTTTGGTAAAATAAACGATGATACAAAATCAGCCGAGAAATCGCTGCGTATATATCTTACGAGTTTGTGTGCATCTGATGCTACAAAATTTATTTTGTCCTCGAATATCTCTACAAAAATACCGTTCATTACCGGTCTCAACTCGTCGTCGGCAGTTGCAAAAAATGTTTTTTCTATGCCGTTTAATAAAATATCAGAGCTTAAAGCCATTTTTTTAACATCGGCATCGGCATCGGGTAATTGCGGAAAATCCTCGGCATTATCGCGCGATGCTATTGTATATGTTCCTTTATCTGATGTTATCTCTAATTTTGTCGCCTCATCGTCAACATTAAATGTTAAGGGTTGCTCCGGAAATTCTTTTAAAATATCTATTAATCGTTTTGATTCAATTGTTATTAGCCCCTCGCCACTGTATGTCTCTAATTCTATTGTCGAGATAAGTGTTGTTTCTAAATCCGATGCCGTAATAATTAGTTTGGAATCTTTTAATTGTAATAAAAAATTGTTTAATATTGGTAAGGTATTTTTTGCATTAATTACTTTGCTTAGTAATTGTAATTTGTTTGAAATTTCTGAACTTGAAACTATAAAATTCATATCTATTTAATTTTAATTATACTTATTTTATTAATTATTATACCTTTTTGTAGGTAAAAAAAATGTAATTTTTACAAAGATATTATAATGATTGAGTATTATTTATATTTAGTAAGTTAAAATATTAACAATTTATATTTATTATTAACAAAATAAACTACCTTTTCCCAAGGGTGCAAGGTAGTTTTGTAATTATCTTTTTTTTGATATAAGCATTGGGTAATTAAACCTATTATGCTATATCTTTTTATTTGTTATAATATTATCTGTTTTTACAAACTCCAGTATGATAATTTTTTTATTTTATCTCGATATATTCCTTTTACATCTACAACAACTCCATTGTCTGATGTATGTTCGATAAAGAAATCTTCGGTTAAATTAATATATTGTTTATGATTTACGGCAACTATAATTGCATCGTAATTATTATTTATTTTATCTAATAGTTCTATGCCGTATTCTTGTTTTACCTCGTCTTTTTTTGCCCAAGCATCAACAATATCGACGTTAACTCCGTAAGATTTTAATTCTTTTATAATATCAATAACTTTTGTATTTCTAATATCGGTAACATTTTCTTTAAATGTTAATCCCATTATTAATACGTTTGAGTTTCGTATGTTTTTATCTGCCGCAACAATTTTTTTTACGGTTTGTTTTGCTACATATCCTCCCATACTGTCGTTTACAAAACGTCCGCTATCGATAATCTGTGGGTGATATCCGTATTCTTTTGCTTTATATGACAAGTAGTATGGGTCTACTCCTATACAATGTCCACCAACTAAACCTGGAAAGAATTTTAAGAAATTCCATTTTGTTCCTGCTGCTTCTAATACGTCGTATGTGTTAATTCCCATACGTCCAAAAATTATTGATAGTTCGTTCATAAGGGCAATGTTTACGTCACGTTGAGTATTTTCGATAATTTTTGCAGCTTCGGCAACTTTAATTGTAGGTGCTCTATGCACTCCTGCCTCTATAACTATTTCGTAAACGTTTGCTATTTCTTCTAAACTTTCTTTATCGCAACCGGATACAATTTTTGTTATACTTGTAAGTGTATGATTTTTATCTCCCGGGTTTATACGTTCGGGCGAGAATCCTACTTTAAAGTCTTGTTTAAATTTTAATCCTGATAAGTCTTCGAGAACAGGAACGCAATCTTCTTCGGTTGCTCCGGGATATACTGTGCTCTCGTAAACAACATAGTCTCCTTTTTTTAATACTTTTCCAACTGTTTCGCTGGCTTTTATTACGGGTGTTAAATCTGGTAGATTATGTTCGTCGATAGGTGTAGGAACTGCAACAATATAAAAATTTGCTTGTCGCAAGTCTTCGATATTTGCAGTAAATAATATATCTGTATTTTCAAAATCTTTGGTTTCTAATTCGTTACTAGGGTCTATTTTATTTTGCATCATTTTAATGCGTTCTTCTTTTATATCAAAACCAATAACTTTTATTTTTTTTGCAAATTCAAGTGCAATTGGTAACCCTACATATCCTAATCCTATAACTGCTAATTTAGCGTCTTTATTAATTATTTGTTTATACATAATATTATTTTTTATGTGAATAAATTCTTTCTATAATTTCAACTACTTTTAAACCTTCGAGTGCGTTTGTGGTTATTGATGTTCGTCCTTTTAAGGTATCAACTACATTTTTTATTATATAGTGATGATTTGCTGCCGAGCCTTTATATGCTCCATAATCGTTTGGTGGGTTTGATGCTTCTAATTCAGGCATTTTGTAATTTTTTATATTGCAATATACAACATCGTTCATATATTGTCCTGCTACTTTTACGGTTCCTTTTTCGCCTATTATTGTTATACTGCTTTCGAGATTTGTATCCCAAACCGATGTCGAATAATTTATATTTCCCATTCCTCCGTTTACAAAGTTAAATGATACTATTCCTGAGTCCTCGAAATCTGTTAAATTTTTATGATTAAAGTCTGAAAATTTTGCTTGTATATTTGTAATATCTCCAAATAGCCAATACATTATATCTATAAAATGCGAGAATTGTGTAAATAGTGTTCCTCCGTCTAATTTTGCATTGCCATGCCAATTATTTTTTGTATAATAGCGTTCGTCTCTATTCCAATAACAGTTTAGTTGAACTATATAAATTTCGCCTAAAAGTTTATTGTCGATAACTTCTTTTAGCCATTTCGATGGTGGCGAGTATCTGTTTTGTTTTACTATAAATATATTTTTTGAATTTTGTAACGATTTAAAAATCATCTTTTCGCTATCTGATTTTGATAAAGCCATTGGTTTTTCGCAAACAACATGTTTTTTGGCATCTAAGCCTTTAATGGTATGTTCGGCATGATAACCGTTTGGGGTTGCTACGTTTAATACATCAAAATCTAAATCGGAATTTAACAAATCGTCTATATTTGAGAAATAAGGAATATTTTTATCGAATTTTGTTTCTTCTTTTGGTCTTATATCGCATACGGCTACTAAATCGGCTTCGTCGTTTCTTAGTATCATTTCGGCGTGTCGTTTTCCTATATGTCCAAGACCAATAACTGCAAATTTTATTTTTTCTGCCATTAT
>JALSQC010000039.1 GCA_026985625.1 Bacteroidales bacterium
AGCCTTGTATTGATTTCCAATTACCTTTTGATATTGCAGTAAAAAATAACTCTGTGGCTTGTTTACTGCTTATATTTTTAAACTTTTTATCATTTTTTGTTTTACTTGCATAATGCCAAGTAATATTTTTCGGTAAATTAATTTTAAAATCATCATCTGTAAGTTTCACATTATAATCTATATCCAATAAGTCTAAAATTAAGGTGTATTTATTGTTATCTAAAATATAAAATTTAACGCTATTCAAAAGTGTATCTTGTTTTGAGAATGTATATATTGTTTTAGAATCTGCATAATTAAAAGATTTATTTTTTAGATATGGATTTTTATAGTTACTATTTGCTTTAGATAAAATTGTTAAAATTATGTTATTGTCATTTTTTGTAATTTCATATTTACAATTTTTGCATTTTTTTATGTTGTTGAGTTCATTTGTAAATAATTTTTTCGGAAAAAGCAGTCGTTTCATCCAATCAACATAATTAGTGGAAGCATTACCTATTTCGGCAAATCCAACATTTTTTATGTATAAATATTTTTGTTTTCCATCAAAAGCAACAACACGTTCGGTTTTTTCAATTTTCCAACGATTTTTTCCTTTAAATTCTTTAATTAATTTGTGATTTACAAAATCGCTGTTTTTATCAATAAACTCAAAATTATCTTGAGGTAAAGTTCTTACCTTAAACTTAATAGACAAACTTGTTATGTTCGAGAAAACACTTATTGTATGAGAAAAAAGTTTTTCGGCTGCATTAGCAGAACTAATTATGCTAACATTGTTATTCCCTAATAAATAGTAAAACCCTGATAATGCGATAATAAAAACAGCTGCTATGCTACTAATTTTTTTCCAGATATTAATTTTTCTTGTCTTATTAATTTTTTCAACTTTTGACAATATAGTTTTATTAAAATCTTTATTTGTTTTTATTTCTTTTTTTGGTTTTAGTTCGGAATATAAATTTTTTATATTCTCATAATCTTGTTTACAACTTTCACATTCTTTTAAATGTGTTAACATATCGTTTGATAATACATTTATATCATCAAGTTCTAAAATTATGTTATTAAATTCTGTACAATTCATTTTTAAACCTCCTTTTTGTTTTGGTGAAACTTTTTTAATTTATTAATCCCATATTTAAATCGCGATTTAACTGTAGCTACTTGTAAATCTGTTATTTTTGATATTTCTTTAAAACTCATTTCGTCAATAATTCTCATTTTTACAATCTCGGCTTGCTCTGTAGGAATATCTTTTAGCATAAAGTTTATTCTTTGATATTCTTCATAAATTTCGTGTTGATATTTATCCGAGGTTGCAATCTCTTGATTTTCATCAATCAATACCGTTTCAATCTTCGATTTTCGATTAAAATCTATACAAGCATTAAAAACTGTTTTATACAAATATGATTTTGGATTTTCGATTTGGTCAAAATCAATATTTTTTTCAAAACATTTTATAAAAACATTTTGTGTAATATCTAAAGCATTTTCGTAAGACCCGATTCTGTATAATGCAAAACGCAGTATATCATCTTTGTATTGATTAATTATTTTTTCTAAAGTTTTTATATTCATATCTTTTTTTCTTGTTCATTAATAAAGACGAAATATTGTTTAAAAAAGATTTAAAATAAACGAAAAAAAACGGAGGCAAATGCCTCCGTTTTAATTAAACCATGTTAGGTTTATAATTTTTAACTAAAAAACTAACTTTAAAATTACTTAAACTTTTTGCAATTATTTGTTTAAAATCTTTTTAATTTTAGATATTTTCTTTTTTAGTGTTTTATTTTCTTTTGTATTATCAGATTTTTCTAATTTTTTTTGAAGCTCGTCTAAGGTTTTATTTAAATCGGCTTGTAACTCTTCGATAGTTTTAACTTTAACAACTAATTGCGATAAAACAGTTTCTAACCTCGAACCTCTTAAATTTTTAGCAACTATTATTCCGTCGCCATTAATAAGAAAGTTTGTAGGTATACCTCTTACGTGATATATTCTTGCTCCCTCTGATTGCCAGTGTTTTAAATCGCTAACATGATATTTCCAAACTAAGCCGTCGGCTTTAATAGCATTAACCCAGTCGGATTTATTTCTATCCAACGAAACGCTGTAAACGGTAAATCCTTTTCCGTTCTTAAAATTTTTATCGTTATATTTTTTATATGCTTTAACAACATTTGGGTTTTCTCTACGGCAAGGAGCACACCACGATGCCCAAAAATCTATTAAAACCATTTTTCCTTTTAAGTCCGATAATGAATATTCTACTCCGTCAGGCGATTTAAATTTTAACTCGGGAGCTTTATTACCGACTTGTGTTCCTACAACAGGATTAGAACTTACGGGTGTTGTTAAAACCTCAAAATTTTGACTATCGGAATTTGCTCCGCTATGATTAACAAAAGCATAAACTCCTATTAAAATTAAGAATATAAGTAAAAAATTTTTTGCTTTTTTCATACGTTTATTTTTTTACAAATATATAAATTTTTAACAAACAAAAGTCAGGTAAGTATTACAAATTTATTGAAATATAATAATCTTAAATTTTAAAATAATTTATTCTTTCAACTATAACATTCTTGTAAATAATACTCTGAGACAAATTGTGTTTGACTTAAAAAAAAACAAAAAAATTTGCAATAAAATAAAAAAACATTACCTTTGAATTGTTGCAACAATTTGATATACAATATAATAACGAACAATAAAAATGTTCATAAAAATTAAACAGTATAACGAACATAAAAACGAACACAAAAATGAACTAAATAATAATTAAAAATTATAAACAAATGAAAAAAACAATTTTAAGTTTAGCAATTGCAATTAGCATTTTAAGCGGTTGCAGCACAAAAGTAATTTTTACAACATCTGAAAAAGATGCAAAAATTTATGTTGATGGCAGATTTATGGGCACGGGAGAGACTCCTGTTGTAAAAGTAAAAAAACACACATGTGTAAATGTTAAAACCGAAAAAACAGGTTTTTTAACTAACGATACTAAATATTGTTACACGGGTTATTCTTGGGGACGTATAAAAACAAAGACTATAGATTTAACACATGACGATGCTTTTGATGCATCAATAAAAAACGATTATGCTAATAAAGATTTTGAGCAGGAGATTGATTCCAGATTATCTGAGAGCGATGCATGGAAAATAATAAGTCAGATTGTAACAAGTTATTTTGATAATTTAGAAATGGCAGATAAAGCTACGGGATATATGAAAACAAGTTGGCAGTCGAAATCGTTCTCGCAAAAAACCATACGAACAAGGGTAATAGTAAAACAAAGTAGTATTAGTCCTTTAAAATATAAGCTTAAAATAATAAGCGAATATTGTGATCAACCAAATCAAAGTGTAAAAGATGATGATAAGTTTAAGGAATGGGACAGAATTTTAAAAGCTTACGATGAGTTAATAAATGAGTTTCAGGCAAGATTGGGACAAAAATAATATCTTATTGATACCATTTTTGACTTGATATCATAAGTGCCTCTTGCACTGTTATGCGAGTTCCGTTATTATATGCAGCAACAAAAGCATCTTTTACGGGAGTAGTATTCCATATTTTTACTCTGTAATCGCGAGCATCTTTGTAAACGTTAAACGAGCCTATTGTGTATTTATTAAGATGTTGATGATTCTCGAGTTTTACTTTATCGGTTATTTTATAATATTTTCGATGAAAGTAATTAGGGCTTCTGTATTTTTTTAAGGCACATATTTGTATGCTGTAATTAACTCCTTTTTCGGGATTTGGGACATTTGTTACATTATTCTCGGATTTATTTGTATTGTTATCTGTTACCGATGTATTGTTAGTGTTTTTATTATTTGCGTCGTTATCGGCTAAATTATTTGTTGATGTTGTTAATGTTGTATCATTTGCAGGAATGGTGTCGGTAGCAGGCACAAAGTTGTGTTGATTGTTAAATGCAGTTAAAATGTCTGATTTTATGGTTTGTTGTTCTTTAACATTAATGCTTAATGTTTTTTCGTTCTCGACATAAGAAAAGGAACCGTTTATTTCGGGCATTTTTGTTGCAGCATCAGGTGTTATAGGTTTTAATTTGTATGAAACTATAAATTCTTGTTCGGGAGGCAGGTTCATCCATAAATATTTAACGGTATTATTTTGAACGGTAAATATTCCTCCGTTATTTTCTATATTTTCTGCGGTATATCCATCGGGTATTTGTTCTTGAATTTTTGCAAATTTATCTTTTTGCAAGTTTCCTTTATTTACAAGTATATTAACTATTAATTCTCCTTTGTCGTTTAAAAACGGTTTTTGTCTTGTGCAAGATATTGTTGCGGTATCGTGTTGCGAATTTATAATTGGATTACCTAACGAATCGGTATTTGCTGCAATATTGTTTGATATTATTGTAATTATTTTTGGTGTTAAATCAAGGGTAACTCTATCGTTTTCTTTTATGTATATAAATTGTCCTCCTATTTCTACTTTTCCATACATTTGTTCGTCAACATGTATTTTGTATGTAAATGTAAATTCGTCTTCTTCGGGTAAAGAGCCCGGAATCCATAAAAATTTAGCTTTTTGGTCTTTAAACGAGAACATTGCATTTTTAGAATCGCCCTCGCTTGCGGTAAAACCTATAGGCATTTCTTGAATAAAACGGGCAAATCTTTCGATGTTGGTTTTTTTTATTGTAACTCTTACGGTAAAATCGCTTCCTGCATTAACTTGTTCGGGTGCGTCTATCTCAATTACAACATCGTCGTTTACAAGGGAAACAAATATAAACCCTATTATATTAATAACAATCAATAAATATTTTGTCATAATTATATTTTACAGTTGTAATTTATCAAAAATATAAATAAAAATCGAAAAAAATATTAAATTGTTAACATTTTATAACAGCTAATTGTTGAAAACTATTATAACTATCTGTAATAAATTACATTACAAACAGGCTTGCATTGTTGATATTTTTTTAAAAATTTAATTTTATATTATATTCTGAATAAAAATCGTA
>JALSQC010000040.1 GCA_026985625.1 Bacteroidales bacterium
GTATTCCGTCTATTGCAACTGCAATAACGGGAGGGGTATCTATAACTTTTGGATTAACTGACATTTGAACGGCTTCAAATACATCTCTACCGGCAAGGTCGATAGCTGTGGCCATTTTAAAATTTAGTTCAATATTTGCTTTTGCTGCCGATACTAATGCATGGACTACTTGTTGTACGTGTCCTCCTGCTAAGTAATGAGCTTCTAAATCGTTTCTGTTGATTGATATTCCTGCTTTTGTTCCTTCTATCATTGCTCCTACAATTATTTGAGGAGGAACTTTTCGCCATCTCATTAATATTAATTGAATTAGTGATATTCTAACTCCTGATACTAATGCAGAAAACCATAATCCTATGGGAACAAAATATAGGATTATCCATAAACCTACTAATGAGGCTATTGCTATTACTAAATACAAAACATATCCATGCATAATTTTATTATTTTAAAGATTTAACAATTATTTTATTTTTTAGTATTTTTTTGACAACTATATCTTTACCCGGGTCTAAATAACCTGATATACTTTCGGCTTGATAGTATTCGTCGTTTATCTCGACTTTTCCTATAGGAGATAATTTTGATATTGTTTTTCCTGTATCGCCTATTTTTATATTGTTTATTTTAATTTCGTTTACTTTTGAATTTATATTTGTATTTAGCATTAGCCGTTTCCATGTTTTTGTGCGTAAAGTAAAGGCTAAAATTATTATTATTGATATTAATGTAATTAATAGAGTGTAGTTTCCGAATGTTGTGCTATGAGAACTGTATGCAATGTATATGCCTCCTATAATCATTAGAACTCCGCCTATTCCGGCAATAGTAATACCCGGGATTATAAAAAATTCTAATAGTAGAAGCAGTATCCCTAACGAGATTAGTATTATTATTGATGTCATTTAGTCTATGGTTACCGATAAGCCTATGTTTAATAGTTTATCTTTTAATATTTTAAGGTTTTTGTATGTTCCGTTTTTAATTTCGCATTTGCCTGTATAGTGTGTAATAACGGCACATTGATGTGCTTGATTTTCTTCGTGATTACAAATATCAATAAGGGCATCAATAACAAAATCAAATGTGTTAAGGTTATCGTTATGCAAAACTAATGTGTTTATTTTGCTTTCTTGATTTTTGTTTTTGTTTGTTTGCTTTTCTTTTGTATTCATAATTAATTGGTAATAATTTAATGTGTAAAGATATAAATTATTTTTTTAAAATGCTAATTGCTTGTTCTACGCTAATTTTTTTATTGTTATTGTATGCAACTATAAATGCATCGTTTATTCCTTCGTTTTTAATTATATCTCGCATTTCTACTGCTTGTTTGTATTCTTTATAGTTTCCTACGGTATAGATTGTTTTTCCGTTTTCTTTATATGAGTTTAGTTGTTTTTTGCGTGCTACACTTAGCATTGCGGTAACTGTTGATGTTGGAACGTTTTCTTTGTATGCTCCTATTTGAACTTTAAATATAATATTTGCATTTTTTGCGTCTATCTCGGGTTGCTTGGTTATTGGTGCTTCGGGGAGTTTTATGTTTTGTTGTTTTGCAAAATTTACATTTGTTTTTAGTAAGTTTGTTAGTTCTTGGTTTGTTAGTTTTTTTCCTTTGTAGTATGCGGTTACAAATGCATCGCTTATTCCTAATTTTACTATACGGTTTTTTTCGATGTTTGCTGTTTTTTTGTCAGAGAATATACCTGTTGTGTATCTTATAAAACCGTATGGTGTTTTGTCTTGATAAATTGGGGATATGTTATGTAGTTGTTTTGGGGTAACGGGTTTTTTGTAAACACCTATTTGCACTGTATAAAATAAGTCGGGTATTGTTTTTACGCTTGTATAATTTGTTTTTGCTTGTATTGTGTTTTTTGTATTGGTTGTTTGTGATGATGTTTGGGTTGTTTGGGTTGTTCGATTTTTTATTTTATCTACTTCGTTTTGTGCTAAGGTATTGTAATCGGTTTGTTGTTGTAGGTAAGTTTTTGCTTTATATATAGGTATGCGTTTACCGTCTTTGTAAGCAACTATAAATGCATCGCGATATCCCATAGATTTGATTTCTTTAAGAGCTATACGGCTACCTTCTAACGAATAAAATAATCCGGCAAGATATTTTGTAAATGAGCTGTTTGGTAGTTTTTCGCCTACAATTGGGCTTAGTCCTTTAAATGCATCTTGTCGTATTTTTGTTTTAAATGCTCCTACTTGAACTTTAAAAATGATGCCATTTGGCAGGGTTGGGTTTATTGGTATTGGATTTTCGTTTGAATAAACCGAAACTTCTGATATTGAGTATTGTAGATTGTATTTTGCTTGTGTATTTGTTGTTGTGTAATTATTGTTTGTGTTTTCGGTAATTATGTTGTTATTGTTTGTATTGTTAGAATTATCGGTTTTATTATCTGTTATTAAGTTATTGGTGTCTGTTGTTGAGTTATCGGTATTTTTGTTGTCTGTAATATTATTGTTATTTGTGTTGTTTGTGTTTTTGTTTTCGGCAATTATGTTGTTGTTATAATTGTTTGTAGTTGTATCTGCTGTTGTTTTATTGTTTGCTGTTATTAGGCTATCGGTGTTTATTGGTGTAATATCGGCGTTTTTGTTTTCTAAAATATTATAATTATTTATGTCGGTTGTATTTTTATTTTTTTCGGCTAATATTTTTGCTGTTTCGTTTTCTGATGGTAGGTTTAGATAAAGTCCTATTGCTTTTTCAATATCTTCGATACCTGTTTTTTCGAGTTGCATGGCTTGTGTTGTTAGTTTATATGCTTTTACGGGGTCGTCAATAAAGAATGCTTTGTCGCGAAGGTTTTTAGCTTTGTTAAAATTTATTCTACTGTTTTTTTCGAGTTGTTTTGCTTGTTTTGAGTTTGTCCTAATTTTTTTTATATTGTCTTTATAGGTATAATATCTTATATTGTTAACAGTTTCAAATGCTTCTGCTGCTGTAAATTTTAGCTCGAACATTTGTTTTTTTAGTTTTTCTATTTTCTTTTTGTCTTTTTTTGCTTGTTTTTCGTCGTTGGAGTTATTAATTTTAGTGTTAAGTTTATTTATTTGTTTTTGTAACGAGTCGGCATCGTTAATTAGTTTTATTGCGTTGTTTTCTTGTGCTTTTGCATCGTCTAAATTTTTTAGCTCGTTATCGTCAAGATTTAGGTTTTCTATTATTTTTTTTGTTTTGTATTTTTTTATATCATCGACGTTAACAACGGTATTGTTATTTGCTTGTAAGTTGTTTATTTTTACAAGCGAGTTGCTTGCTACAAATGTAACAGGTTCGGTTTGTAACAAAATATCTACTGCCAGACTTTGATTTGTTAATGATTTTTGTTCTAATTTATGTGCTTTTTTAAGTATATTTATTTTATCGTTTATATCGGGGTAATTGTTTGCTTGTTCTCGCAGTTCTTGTGCTTTGTTATAGAATAAATCGGCTTTGCGATTATATTGTTCGGCTATTAAAATGTTTTTGCTGTTTTTTGATGATTTTTTTATTTCGTTAATTTGATTTTTATATACGTTGTATTTAAGGCTATCGGCTTGTTTTGATATTTTTAGGGCTGTTATTAGTTTTTGTTGGTTTTTGGTTTTTATTTTTTCGGTATTTTTTAGTATTTTTTTCTTTTTGCTTGTGCTGTATGTTTCGTTTGCTTGTTTTTCTTTTTCGGCTACTTCGGTTAAAGCTTTATTTGCTTGTTTTTCTAATATTTTTGCTTTATGGTTAAGTTCTTCTGATTTGTTTAAAGCATCTTCTTCGTCGGGTAATAGAATTAGCGAGTTTGCCGGTTGTTTTTTATTATTATCGGCAACATTTTGCTTATTATTTAAATAAATGTCGAGTGCATATTTTTGCTTTTGAATAGCAATTCGTTCTAATAGATTTGCTTTTTTTAGTTCGGTATTTTTTACCGAGTCGTTATCTATTAAGTTAATATCGTTGCGTATTATTTTTGCTTTTTCGTTAAATAAGTTTGCTTGATTTTCGGCTTTGTTTGCAGTATTTATTTGTTCGTTAGAGATATTTTCTTTAGTTTTAAATATTAAATCGCTGTATAGTTTAAATTCGTTATTATTTATTTCTTCTATTTTTTTATTGTATTGATTTTCTTTTTCGGTTTTCTCGATTTTTAGTTTATTTATTTGCTTTTGGTATTTTTTTACAGATGTTTTGTCGTTTGAGTTTTTGGCTTCGGCTATTTTTTTATTAAGTTGGTTAATGTTGTTATTAATTTCGGCTATATCGGTTTGGTATTCTTTAATTTTTACTTGTTCTTGTTTTTGATTTTCGATTTCAGATTTTTCTTTGTTGCTTAATTTGTTGATATTTTTTGATGTGTAATTTGTTGCATAATAAATAATATTTTGAGAGTTTATGCTGTCGGTTGCATTTCCTAATTTTTGTTCGGTTTGTTTTATTATATTGTTATTCTCGGTAATTTTATTTTTTAGTTCGGTATTTTGTTTTTCGATTTTTGATATTTCGTTATTAATAGCATTTTTTGTATTAAAATCGTCGATAGTTTTAATGTTTTCGTTTAGAGTTTTAAGTTTTATATTGTTTTGTTTTAGTTTATTTTCGTAGTAAATATTTTCGAGATATTTTTTTTCGTAGTTTGCTAAATCGGGATTTTTTGTTTGTGTATCGTTAAACGAAAATAAAGGGTCTTTGGTAATTTCGTTAGATTTGTCGGTTTGTTTATTTGATTTTGCGGCTAATAGCTTTTGTTTTTCTTCGGCTTGTTTCTTTTGATTAATTGATTGTGAACGTTTTATCTCGGATAGTTCGTATAAATCTCCGATTTGTTGTTGTAAACTTGCTTTTTCGTTATCGTCTGTTGTATTTTTAAGTTTTTGTTGTAATAGCTTTGCTTTATTTGCTAATGAGTCTGATATAATTTTATTATTATTTGATTGTTGTAATAATGTTGCTATTTCGTTGTTAACGGAAGAGCTGTTATTTTCGCTAATTAGTTTTTTGTTGTCGGGTTTGTTTTCTTGTTCTTTA
>JALSQC010000041.1 GCA_026985625.1 Bacteroidales bacterium
CAGTATTTTCTTTATCTTTACCATAAGTTACCATAGACGAAATAATTTTTTTTGTTTCGTTATTTATTTCGTATGTAAACTGATGTTGCATTACAATCATATCTATATCGCCGTCGTCTAATGCCCATTTATCCATTAATATTTTTTGTAATATTTGAGCCGGTGTTGCCGATTTTAAACCTATTTTTTTATTATCGAAAATACCTAACCATCGTAATTTATACATTTCTTGACTATCTTGGTTAAAATTTAAATAATCGGCTAATTTTTCTTCGACCGGACGTGTAGGGTTATATGGCAAAAAGCTATTTACGAATTGTCGGTAAGTCATGTTTTCCGAATCTTCTATAACGTATGAGTCATCGGTTAAACCTAATTGCACAAAAAGATTCCATGCTCGCGAGTATCCGGGACGACGTAGTGTTCCTCGAAACATAGATTGAATATCGTTTAATCCGTATATTTTTCGATATTTTAACGAATCGCGGTTTGCATAAGCCTCAAATTCGCCTACGTCTAAAACATTTATCCTGTCAACACGCGAGAATAATTTATTATACGGAATGTATTTGTATCTACCGTTATTTAAAAATTGCGACGTTCCTTGTCCTGCCAAAACTACATTACGAGGATTCCATGTAAATTTATAATTCCATGGATTATTATCGTATTTTGGAGCAACTAATCCTCCTGTATTCGACTCGAACTCAATTATTTTACCTCCGGCTTCTTTTATTCTGTTAATTACTTGCATTGCCGACATATGGTCTATTCCCGGGTCAACACCTATCTCGTTAAGTAAAATAATTCCGTTTTCTTTTGCTTTTACATCAAGTTCTTTTACCTCTTTAGATACATACGATGCTGTTACCATATTTTTTTTTAACTTAACACAATCGTTTGCTACCAAATGATGGAATCTTGCAGGTAACATTGATATTACAATATCTGCTTTAGATATTTCGTCGTTACGTTGTTTGGCATTATTTACATCAAACATAAAAACCTCGGAGTTTTTATGATTTTTTACTCGCGATTTTGCCATATCTATAACATAATCACCAACTCTTACAAGCCATTTATTTTCTTCTGAATTATCAAGTAAATATTTTATTAAACTTGATGTTGATAAGCCTGCTCCTAAAACTAAAATCTTTTTCATATATTTAAATTTTGTATTTCATTAATAGTTTAGTAATATATTTAAGTTATTTTTTACCTTTCAAAAGTAATATTTGAAAATAAAAAAACAATTACTCTTTTTAAAAAGTTTATATTTTTAAAAACATCTTTATTAAAAAAAACCTAATATAAAAAATAGATTTGTTTACTATTTTCTACAAAATAAAAATGTATTTTTACAAAAATTTTTTATATGATTTTTTCGTTAATTATAGAGCACCCTTTTTATTTATTTTTTTGTTTAATTACAGCTGCTGCTTTTGCTTTTTTTTTATACAAAAAAGATTCTAAATTTAAAGATGTTTCTAAATGGAAAATATACACAATGGCTGTATTGCGATTTTTTGCCATTTTTTTAATCGCATTTTTATTACTTAATCCTTTAATTAAATTTACCGATAATATTACCGAAAAACCTATTATAATTTTTGCACAAGATAATTCAAAATCTATAATTTTAAATAAAGACTCTGCTTTTTATAAAAAACAATATTTACAAAAAATCGATAGTTTAAAAATGTTACTATCCGATAAATACAATTTTATTTTGTATTCGTTTGGTGATAAATCGCACAAAACCGACTCGTTAAATTTTAACGATAACAAAACCGATATATCAAGTTTAATAAATAAAATTAAAGATTTTTATTACGACAGAAATGTTGGGGCTTTAATTATAGCAAGTGATGGATTGTATAATTTGGGTCAAAATCCCGCATATTTAAAAAATCTTGATTTCCCTGTTTTTACGGTTTTACTTGGCGATACAAATCAATATCCCGATATTGCAATAAAAAATGTTTTTTATAACAAATTAGCATTTATAAATAATAATTTCCCTATAAAAATTAATTTTTTAGCAAAAAAATTAAAAGGCAAAAAAATTGATATAAATATTTTTAACAATAAAAATAAAATATTATCAAAAACAATAAAAATTACAAGTAATAATAAATTTGGTAGCGAAGAGTTTTTAATAAAATCAACAAAAAAAGGTTTACAACATTACAAAATCGAGATAAAACCTATTGACAACGAGCAAAACACAAAAAATAATTATGCCGATGCTGTTGTTGATATAATAAACAGTAAACAAAAAATTTTAATATTAGAAAATTCTCCTCATCCCGATATATCTGCAATACGCAAAGCTTTAGAAACTAATATAAATCTAAAAGTAGATTTAAAAACCCAAATTGATAATAATTTTGATGTATCAAAATATAATTTAATAATAATGCACCAACTGCCGTCAAAAAGTAATTTAGCGGTTAGAGCTGTAAAAACTGCACTTATTAGGCAAATACCAATATTATTTATACAAGGAAAACAAAGCTATTTGCAAAAAATTATAGATTTAAACATAGGATACTCATTAAACTTAAAAAACACAAAATCGTTTGATAATGCAAGTCCTAAAATAAATACCGATTTCGATGTTTTTTCAATTAATTTTTTAGATAACAATTTTTTAAACTCATTGCCTCCGCTACAAGTTCCTTTTGGCGATTTTTTAAACATTAATAAATCTAACATATTAATATATCAAAAAATAGGTAATATTTTAACAAGTCGTCCTTTAATATTTTTTACTAAAAAAAATAACACAAAATATTGTTTTATTAACGGAACAGGAATATGGCGTTGGCGAATAAATAATTATCTACAAAAACACAATTTTAACGAATTTGATAATTTTATTAATAAAATTGTAAAATATTTAGCAATAAAAACTAAAAAAAATCAATTCGATATTGATATTAATAATTTTTATTACGACAATTCTCAAATAATAATATCGGCACAAGTTTATAACTCGTCATACGAATTAGATAATAAAAACGACATATTGCTAAAAATTTATAATAACAAAAATAAAGTTTATAAATATAAATTTAACAAAGTCCAAAATTTTTATAAATTAAACATAGGCACATTGCCTAAAGGCGATTACAATTACGAAGCAAATATTACAATAAATGGTAAAACATATACAAAACAAGGCAAATTTGTAGTATTTTCGACAAATATCGAATCGTTAAATACTCGTGCAGATTATAAAACAATGTTTAAAATTGCTTATAACAATAAAGGAAAATTATTTTTTGCAAAAAATTTATTAAAATTACAAAACGAAATAAATACTAACGACAATATAAAACCCGTAATTAAACAAAAAAATAAATTAAAAGATTTACTAAACATTAAACTTTTGTTTTTTATTATTATAATATTAATTTCGGCAGAATGGTTTTACCGTAAATACTTAGGAGCATACTAAAATGGAAAACATAATTTTTTATTTTATTCTCGGTTTTGTTATATTCGATTATATTTTAGAACAATTTCTTAACTATCTTAACTCAACAAAACGTAGCGAAAAAATTCCCGAACAAATAAAAGGCATTTATAACGAAAAAAAATATTCAAGACAACAAAACTACGAAAAAGAAAAATCTCGATTTTCATTTATAACATCAACATTCTCGTTTATAATTATTATTTTAATGTTAACATATAAAGGATTTTATATTATTGATTTTTGGGCATCACAAATTACAAGCAACCAAATATTACGAGCTTTAATATTTTTTGGAACAATAATGTTTGCTTTCGACATAATAAATTTACCTTTTGCCGTTTATTCTATTTTTGTAATCGAAGAAAAATACGGATTTAACAAAACAACCATAAAAACATTTATTCTCGACAAAATAAAATCTTGGCTTATAACAGCAATAATAGGAGGAGGAATATTATCATTTATAATATGGGTTTATCTACAAACACAACAAATGTTTTGGATTTATGTTTGGATAGCAATATCAATATTTACAATTTTTATTACAATGTTTTATTCAAGCATAATAGTTCCGCTATTTAACAAGCAAACACAATTAGAAGACGGCGAGTTAAAAACAGCAATAACCGATTTTAGCAATAAAGTAGGTTTTAAACTCAAAAATATTTACAAAATAGACGGATCAAAACGCTCGACAAAAGCAAACGCTTATTTTAGCGGATTAGGAACAAAAAAACGAATAGTATTATACGATACACTTATAAACGACTTACAAGTTAACGAACTTGTAGCGGTTTTGGCACATGAAATAGGACATTATAAGAAAAAACACGTTTTAAAAAACATTTTATTATCTATACTACAAACAGGAATAATATTGTATATTTTATCGCTGTTTATAGCAAACCCTTTACTTTCAAAAGCATTAGGCTCACACACATACAGTATCGAGATAAATTTAATAGCTTTTAGCTTACTTTATAGTCCAATATCGTTAATTACAGGTATTTTTATGAATATTTACTCCCGTAAAAACGAATTTCAAGCCGATAATTTTGCCAAAGAAAATTTCGACGGCGAGGCTCTTGCCTCAGCACTAAAAAAACTATCGGTTAATAATTTAAGCAACCTTACTCCTCATAAATTATATGTATTTTTTTATTATTCGCATCCTACTTTATTAAAAAGGTTGCAAGCTTTAAAAAAATAATTAAATTTGCAGAAAAATAAATCGGGGTGTAGCGCAGCCAGGTAGCGTGCGTCGTTCGGGACGACGAGGTCGAAGGTTCGAATCCTTTCACCCCGACAAAATTATTACAAAATAAACTTAGCCAAACAATTATATCTAAAATACAAAAAGCCAAAATATATGTTAATTATAGCATAATTATCATTATTTTATTATTTTTGCACTAAAAAATTTAAGTGATAAAAAACAATAACATTTTTTGGAAAAACATTATACAAAACAGTCTGCTTACAGGACTTGCTCTAATTATTTTCTCTATATTAACTTATTTTTTAGGCATAAACCCAA
>JALSQC010000042.1 GCA_026985625.1 Bacteroidales bacterium
TAATTGTAGTTTGCATTATTTTTATCGCTATTTACAAGTTTTGAGTATAATAATCTGGCATTGGTATAGTCCCCTGTAAGAAAATACCACTCTGCATCGTTAAACGACATTTTAATATCTTTATCGGTTAAATTTGTAGAATTAACCAGAACCGATATAGATATAAATAATATTGAAATAATATATTTAATAACGCATTAATTTTTATCAGTTTACAAATTTACATAAAAATTTAAGAAAAATCAAGATTTATTTTAAATATACACAACAATATATTGTTATGATTGTTAATTTTTATATTATTTGGTAATTATTATCTTTTTAAGATAAAACTGGTTGCCTGATATTATTTTTATGTAATAAATTCCTTGGCTTAATTTATTTAAATAGATTTCTTTATTAAATATACCGTTACTAAAGTTGTTATAGTTATTTTTTATTATTAACTCGCCATAGTTATTAAGTATTTCTACTGTAATATCTCGTTTTATCTCATTAAAGAATGATATATTAATATAATCTTTTGCAGGAACGGGGTATACTCTTAATTTTTTAAGGTTAATTTTATTTTCGATTATTTTATTTGCAAGAATCGAGTCGTATAAATTTTGTGCATTAATTGAGTTATTTATAATATCGGAATATGTATTGCCTGCTACATAAGCAAAACATACATTTAAAGTGTCTCCTGCTGATATATTGTGCGGGCCTGAACTTATTACATTAATAACATCGCCACCATTTGGTTCTCCTGCTTTAGTTTTATTTGAACTTATGCTTGTTAAAACCTCATCGGTAAAATATCCGTCTGTAATATCAATTCCGCCATTTCCTCCTACAACATTATCTATTGCATAATAATTTACTTTGTTATCTGATAATAATTTTACTCCTGAAAATCCTAAAACAGAGTCAATGCTATATGCATATGATAAATTTGTTGTTGCATCGAAATTTGCTTTGTTGTATGATGGATTATTTATATCCCAATCGTTAAATATACCTACATAAACACTATCTAATGAATTTGAATTATTATTAATTATTTTGTAATTAAAAAATATAATATCGTCGTGTGCTGTATCGGTCCATATATAATTATTTTGAATAACTTTTATTTTAAGATTATCGCTTGCATAAGTGTCGTTAAAACTTGTATTTATATCATAATCTGATTTTATATTTGTAGTTTGTTTTTGTGGTTTGTCTAATACTGTAAAATTATTGTAACCTCTTACGCATAACATTGCTTTATTCTCGGTTAACGAGCCAATTATTAATCCGCCTTCGTATAATGTTGTTTCTTGGTTTTTATATCTAAAACCCAAACCTGCTACTCTATCATTTGTATATGCGACATTTCCTGTTCCTGTTATTGTTGTTGCAATATTATTTGTATCAACATCTAAATAAGATGTATTTGCAATAAAATATTTTACCTCGCTTGCCGAGTAATTTAAACTATCGTCGATATACGAAAATTTAACATTTATTTTTTGGTCGTATGATATATTTGGTTGTAATATTATTTTAAATAAATTATATAAGTTATTAGTATCTGCCATAGTTTGCATATTTCCAACGTAAAACGAATCTTTATAAACCGATACATTTGGCGATATTACATTTACTTTTATATATAAGTTTTTAGAAGTTGTTAAATAATTGGTAAAATCTGCAAATATGCTTACAGTATCTCCGGGTAAAAATTTTTGTCCGTTTGCTGTAGTAAAATTAATACTGTCGATTCTTATTGAAGGCGGTAATGTGTCGGTTAATGCTCTGTATATATTTAATCGTCCTGAGCCTAACATTTCTGCATACTGGATATTTGTTCCTATTGTATCGATATAATCTGTGGTAACACGTAAAATCTCGCCTAATTGTATGGCAGAATAAGTATTTCCGTAATATGATTTTAAAAGAGCAATTGCTCCTGATACTAATGGTGCAGCAAAAGATGTTCCCCATCCGTTTGAATAATTATTGTTAGGAAATGTCATATAAGTGCTTTCGCCGGGTGCTGTAATATCTACATGGTATCCAAAACAAGAATGATTCCATTTTAAATCTTGTTGATTTGACGCTGCCACACAAATTACATTGTCGTAAGCTGCAGGATATAAAACATCGTTTGATGTGTGTCCATTGTTTCCTGCTGCAGCAACAACTAAACAATTTTTATTAAATATTGCATAGTTTACTATATCCTGTCCGTAGGCGTTTCCTGATAATCCTCCCCAAGAGCAATTAACTACTGTACAACCATGATCTGCCGCATAAACTATAGACTCGTAAGCCATTGTAAGCGAACCGTTTGCATTTGATATTTTAATTGGCATGTATTTACATTTATATCCAACTCCTGATATACCTATTCCATTATTTGTTGTTGCATCGGCAAGTCCTGCAACATTTACTCCATGCGAGTTTGCTCCGGATATATTATTCTCGTCCCATTGCGGATTGTTATCGTTTTCGCCTAAGTCCCATCCTCTAAAGTTATCTATAAAGCCATCGTTATCATCATCAATACCGTTAATAGGGTCGTTTAAATTATATGATACGTTGTCTATTAAATCTTCGTGAGAGAAATCTATTCCCGTATCGGAAATTCCTATTATAACGGTTGAATCGCCTTTACAAGTATCCCATGCAGCATAAGCTTGTATATTTGTTAAATAATATTGATTTGTTAAATTATACTGGTCGTTAGGAACGTCTAATAATCTTGGTATAAAATGAGGAACACAATATTCTGTTTCTTTAAATTTTGTAAATTTATTTGCAATATTAATTGCATCTATATTTTTTTTATATGTTATTTCGTAAATTAAACTTAAATCTACTAGTTTTTTATTATTACGTTTTTTAGTTTCGGATTTTTCGGGAAATTTTTTATTTATTTTTTTTATACCAATTTGTTTACAAAATTCTAACACATCGTTTTTTGTTGATTTCTCGTTAAACAAATTACGATATTCCGGTTTTAATTTTAATATTACGGTATTTGCCAAATAATTATCTATATGCTTTTGAGCAATAACATTGTTTAATCCAAGAAAAGTTAAAATTAGTATAAAAGTTAATACCTGTTTCATTATAATTTTTATTTAATTAAAAATTTAGCATAAAGATACAACTTTTATTTTAATTGTTTTTTTATTGATTTAATATTATAACTTTTTATTTTGTATTACATAGATGGTTTGTATCCTTTTTGTTTACTGATAAAAATAATAGAGAATTCAAATCCGCCATGTCTATTTGTATAAGCACTTAAATCTGATATATTTATATCGTATGAGCTTTGAAATATAAGATTTTTGTATTTTATACCTGCCAAAATAATTACGGCATCGTGTAAACGATAGTATCCACCCATAATCAGTTGTAAATCGTCGTTAAAATTATAGTAACCTTTTGTTCCTCCAATAAGTTCGTAAGCTGTGCGTTGACGCATATACAAAGCCATTGGTTCTAAAGTTAATTTGTCGTTAATTAAAAATTTTGAGCCTGCATTAAATTGAAAACGCATAGGCAGATTTGCTTTTTCGGCACCTGTAAAATTTTCGCGTGGATTTGTTGCATGAAATATAGAGAAACCTGCATAAGGCTTATATTTTTTTATTCCGTTTTTAAATTTATAATACATACCTACATTAACCTCAGGTAATATTTCGTGATATTTTTCAAGGCTTTCGCCACTTGGTAAATCGTCATCAAAAACACCATCATTCCATTGGTTGTCAAAAATCATACGATTTTCGTCTATATTTTTATATATCATACCTACTTGTAATCCTCCTGCAAGGTAATGTTTATCGTTATCATTTGTAATTTGATACGAAGCCGATAAAACAAATTTAAAAACGTTTAACATTTTTGCTGCATCATCGTCTGATATGTAGCCTCCAACACCCCAATGGGCATCTAAAGGCATATCGTAAGCAAAAACATTGTTAATATATTTTGCCGTGCTTGATACCCATTGACTTCGGGACTGATTTCCTGCCCTGAATTTTAAATTTTTATCCATTCCTGTCTGTGCAGGATTTAACCAAACCGGACTCATATCGTATTGCGAAAGATGAGCATCTTGCGAGAAAATATAAGTTGAAATTATATTTAATAAAATTATAGTAATTATATACTTTAGCTTCATAGTTTTTTAATTTATAAATTAGTTTTATCCTTTTATTTGTTTTTTATCTTATTAGCGTAACATCTCCCGATTTTGAATATTGTTTATCGTCAATAGTTGTTGCTTTTACTGTCCACACATAAGTTCCTACGGGTTGTTTTATTCCTTTGTATGTTCCGTCCCAACCTGTTTTTGGATTTGTTGTTTCAAAAATTTTATTTCCCCACGAGTTATATATACAAAAATCTATTGATTTAAAAGGTCCTCCTCGAGGATAAAAAATGTCATTTTGTCCATCGTTATTAGGCGAAAAGGCATTAGGTAATTTTGGTGGATATATTTTTTCGCCGGATAAAATTATTAATTCGGTGTTGGCTGTATCGCTACAATTATAGTTATTTGTAACTATCTGCGTTACGGTATAATTTCCGGCATTGTTAAATATATGTTGAGGATTTTGTATTGATGATGTTATTAAATCACCAAATTCCCATTGCCATGTTAAAGCATCTGTCGATAAATCGTTAAAAGATATAACATTTCCAGCTGTTAAATTGTCGGCAGAATAATCGAAACCTGCAATAGGAACGGGATAAACTGTAATTTTGTGAGTACTGGTATCCTGACAACCTGCCTGTGTAGTTATTTGTAAAGTAACATTATAATCTCCTGTCAGCAAATATAAATGTTCGGGATTTTCTAAGGTAGAAGTATTTCCATCGTCAAAAGTCCAATAATAAGTTGTTGTTGTATCTCCGAACAAATTACTAAGATTAGTGAATTTTATACTATCGTATTTACATT